>NZ_JALNTK010000001.1:0-58108 GCF_023161865.1 Pseudoalteromonas sp. 2CM36K | reverse complement strand
GTTCGGTGTTCGGTGTTCGGTGTTCGGTGTTCGGTGTTCGGTGTTCGGTGTTCGGTGTTCGGTGTTCGGTGTTCGGTAATTATCATAGATTTAAAAATAAAAAAGCCAAACAATATAATTTGTTTGGCTTTATACGCATTCCTTTGAGCTTAGCACCTATACTGCCATGCTCGAGGCAATAAATTAATCGCGGAAGTTTTTAAACTGAAATGGTTGACCTAAATCAGCAGTGCGTACAACTTGCATAGCCGCTTGTAAGTCATCACGCTTTTTACCTGTTACGCGAACTTCTTCACCTTGAATGGCCGCTTGTACTTTTACTTTAGAATCTTTAATGGCTTTTACTACTTTTTTAGCCATGTCTTTTTCGATACCCTGTTTAAGTGCAACGTTACGAAAAACATTTTTGCCCGCACGAGAAATATCTTGTAGCTCTAAGCTTGCAACATCCATCCCACGCTTAGAGATTTTACTCGCTAAAATATCAAATAACTGCATTACCTGAGCATCTGCTTCAGCTTTTAATTTAATTGTTTTATCATTTAGTTCTATTGAGGCATCAACGCCTCTAAAATCAAATCGCGTTTCTAGTTCACGGTTGGCGTTATCAACCGCATTTTTTGCTTCGTTCATTTCTACTTCAGATACAATATCAAATGAAGGCATAGCGTTCTCCTAACTATCTAATCTTAATTTTATGCCGCAATTATAACGTTAAAATGATAAATCTTTACATTTTTCTGCATTTTGTTCAGGTGCGATACTAAATTAGTTTGATATACTGAGGCTTCTTTTTTATACGATTTTAGGAATTTTCGTGACAAGGCGTGTTTACCAAGCAATTTTTTTAATTAGTATTGTTGCGTTTACCTTCTTATTTGCTAAAGAGGTAAAGGGCGCGGCAAACTTATTTCCGCATGTAGATAAAGTGGCGCATTTTGGTATTTTCTTTTTACTTGCCATTATTATGGATAAAGCGTTTAAACTCCCATTATATGCACAAATACTATTACTCGCTGGTTACGGTGCAGCAATAGAAATTATGCAAGATAGCCTTCCTTACAGACAAGCATCACTGGCCGATTTTGTTGCCGATTTTATTGGTGCAGCGAGCTACTTTTTAGCTAAAGCCCTGTTAACACTGCGTAAAAAGAAGCATTATGGCTAACATACTTGTTGTAGGTGATGGCGCTATTGGCTTGTTATTTAGCCATTTTTTAGCCAAGCATCACGCTATATATATACTTACTCGAAAAGGGACAGTTAATACTCGCTTTTACAGCCACAGTAACGCTGCGTCTGAAAAAATTAACGCCACTTTTATCTCACAAGAGCAGTTATCTCAAACTCCTGAATTTGATATTGTTTTATTCACGGTAAAAGCGTTTGCAGTGCAACAAGCCTATGCTCAAGTAAAACCTTATCTTGGCAATAATACCCATATTATACTGAGTCATAATGGCATGGGTAATGTTGAGCAATTAAATGAACAGCTAACAAAGCAGCAGTCGTTGTACTTTTTAACCACCAGCATGGCTGGATTTAAGTCAAACCCTAATATTGTGCAACATACCGGAAACGGGCAAAGTGTATTAGGGGGCTGTAATCAACTAGCTATTCAAAATATTCAACAGCTTAGTGCGCAATTACACACTATTCCGCAATTAATTGTCAGTAACAATATTGAACAACTACGGTTTGAAAAGCTACTGGTTAATATTGCAATAAATCCATTAACCGCTCACCACAATATAAAAAATGGTCAGTTGCGTGCGCCGCAGTACAATAGCGAAATTATTAATTTATTAACTGAGGCTTGCCATATTGCAACCGCGCTTAAACTTAATATTAAGCTTATTGATGCCCTAGAGCGCGCCTACAAGGTAATGAGTTTAACTGCCGAAAATTACTCATCTATGCATCAAGACGTTATACATAATAGGCAAACTGAGATCATGGCGATTTGTGGCTATATAAGTGAGCAAGGAAAACTGCACCATATTGCAACACCTTATAATGACGCCTTACTTGCTAAAATTTTGGCAAAAAAAAGCGCGGACTAAATCCGCGCATCTAATATATTAAGCCATTAAGGACGATATACTCTAACAGTGGTAAAGCCTTCTTCGTGAAGAATAAGCGCTTGTAATTGGCTCATTACTCCTTTTTGGCAATATAAGTAATAATCTTTACCTTTAGGTAAATCGCCAAACTTTGTTGCTAAGCGGAAAAACGGTAAGTGGATAACTTCAATACCTTCAATTTCCAGCGGCGCCGCATCTTCTTCTTCAGGCGAGCGAATATCAACAACAACCGCTCCCTCTGGTAACTCTGTAACTGATTCTGCCTCTTTAAGCTCTTGCTTAGCCTCAACATCAATATCGCGCACATCCATAACACGGGCGTTATCAATAACGGTATCTAACACATCAAAGTCAAACTTTTCTTCTTCCGCTTTAATTACTTCTATTTTGGCTTTAACTGTCGGCTTTTTAGAGATCACACCGCAGTATTCGGGCATCGTCTCTGCCATTTCTGCAGTGCCTATTTGGCGCGCTATATTGATGATTTCTTGCTTATCATGCTGGATAAGTGGGCGTAAAATGAGCGTTTCGGTTACGCGGTCAATCACACTTAAGTTAGCTAAGGTTTGACTAGACACCTGACCTATACTTTCACCCGTAACCAATGCTTGAATATTTAGTTTTTCAGCTACGGCACTACCCGCTCGCATCATCATACGTTTAAGGACAACGCCCATTTGGCTGTTCTCAACATTTTCTAAGATTTCAGCAACCACTGGCTCAAAATCAACAGTAATAAACTTAACTTTATGCGTAGAGCTATATTGTTTCCATAGATAGTAACTCGCTTGTTTAACCCCAATTTCATGAGCAGCGCCACCTAAGTTAAAGAATAAAAAGTGCGTGCGAGCCCCTTTACGGATCATTTGATAACTAGCAACGCCAGAATCAAAACCACCAGACATAAGCGATAATACATCGTCTTGTGTTGGCAGTGGGAAGCCCGCCATCCCTAAATGGGTTTGCGTTACTATGTAGGCTTTTTCGTCTTTAATTTCTAAACGAATAGTCACTTCTGGGCGACTTAGCTTTACTCGAGCCCCTTCAACATGTTGATTAAGCCCACCACCGACGTAACGCTCTAGTTCAGTTGAAGTAAAATCATGTTGACCTATGCGCTTAGCACGCACACAAAAGGTTTTACCAATAATAGTGTGACCAACTAACGCAATGGTTTTTTGATAAATGTCATCAAGGGTTTTAAAGTCTGTTTCGGTCACTTCAATAAACTGTACGATGCCGGGAATACGCTGCAAGCTATCAATAAAATCAATACGAGTTTGAGCATCGTCAAGTTTTGTAACAACTGAAATGTTATCCCAGTTATTACGCACTTGTACTTTTTCGTCAACACGACGCAATACAATTTTAATGTTATTTTCTAACACTTTGGTAAAGCGTTTACGGACTGAACGGCTTTTGATGGCTATTTCAGGGTGAAGTTTGACGATAAATTTAAGCATAGTTCAACTCTTAGACTGCGGGAATTCGCGCACCCAGGCATTGGGCGCGGCGGATTATAGCAAAAAATTTAACGCCTAGGAACTAACCAACCCGATGGGGCTAAGGATTCTGGGGGGCAGCATTTGCTAAAAGTGCGTACTTGTCTCTTAACTGATTAATTTTATTTGCGCTTTTTTCTGTACTGTAAGCCTTAAATAAAGTCAGTACTTTTACAATGCCAGGGTAAATATCTTGCTCAACCAGCACACCACTTAGTCTTCTTGCTTTCATATAGGGTGTCCAAAAGCTAACCGTTAATTTTAGCGTATGAGCAAGTTCAATGGCATCTTGTTCATCAATGGCAATAATTTCACTATCCCGCAAGGCCAAAATGATGTTACGTACCTGCTCAAGTAATTCCTGCTGAAAATCAATGTAACCCTGTTTTAAATGGCTATCGCGAGCAAGAATATCACCAAGGTTGTCGTAAAAAAAATGATAGCGCCACATTAATTCAAATAACGAATCTAAATAAGGACCTAGGCGTTCAAAAGCATCGTCGCCTTGATCGACTGGCTTAAAATGGGTGCTTAAATGATCACGATAAAGTGCAAATATATGACGAATAATGTCTTCTTTATTTTTAAAGTGGTAGTACAGATTACCCGGACTCATGCCCAAACTCGATGCGATATGATTAGTAGATATTGCTCTTTCACCATGTTCATTAAACAATGAAATACTGGTTTGAATTATTTTATCCTTGGTATTCATATACTCATTACTCAATTTTCGAAAATACGATGCTGCATTAAAATAATCCGCCTAGTATAAACAAATCATTGCATTTGTAACACTGCGCAGCCGCAGTTATATACAATTTACTTACAAGGCTGCTTTACACACTAAACACTGCTACACTACGGCTAAAAATAATAACACAGTAAATATTATGAAAGTGACCGCAATCTACCCAGGCACATTTGACCCTCTTACCAACGGCCACACTGATTTAATTCAGCGTGCGGCTAAGATGTTTGATACCGTTATTGTGGCTATTGCTCATAACCCAAGTAAAAAACCGTGTTTTACTTTAGAAGAACGCGTTGATTTAGCAAATGAAATTTTAAGCCATTTAGATAATGTAAAAGTCATTGGCTTTTCGGGGCTACTAGCAGATCTGGCTCGTGACCATAACGCAAATGTATTGATTAGAGGTATAAGAGCGGTTTCTGATTTTGATTATGAATTTCAGCTTGCGAATATGAACCGTCGTTTAAACCCTGATTTAGAAAGCGTATTTTTAACGCCCGCCGAGCGCAATACTTTTATATCATCTACACTAGTAAAAGAAGTAGCACGCCATAACGGGGATGTGAGTGAGTTTGTTGACACCATAGTAATGAAAGCCCTGCAATCAAGGCTTGGGATAAAGGTAACACCTAGCGTATCATTTCATCGCGCTAGGTAGCTTCACTCTTGCTGGAAACAGAACGTTCTTAAGCCTCACTAAACCCAAAAAATCTTTATTGATAAAGAAGATAGCTATCATCATGAAATCCATCAGATTAATTCCCAAAGAATAAAATGACCAGAACCACCATGGTGAGCTGTTACTAAAAACAAGTACATCTAGATGCATGCCAAAAAATAACAGTGAGTTTATGCTTAACCCTAATAATAGATAAGTAGATATAACATTTTTAGTTAAGAAGTTGCTTACAACCAAAATAACCAAAATTGTTACTAAATCAAAAAGTAATAATTTCATATAAGAAATATTTTGGATATCAATGAACAGGCTTGAAGAGTATGAAACCGACATTATTAGCGACAGCCATAAAGCCTCTTTTTTGGGTTTATTTATACTCGTGACTAATGAGTATAAAAAAGCCATTAAAAAGCCCCACTGAACAAATGCGCCGAGGTAAAGAGATACATATGGACTGAGCAAGAAGTCATCCATTTGAAAGACCGCTTATATCTATTAGTGTAATGGTCTTTCTATATCGATTTATATTTACGGGATCTATGTTCATTACCAAAGAAGCTATCATTAATATGTCAATTAAATTTATAGAAATAGAGTAAAAACTCCAAAACCACCACTCTTGAGTATTCCCTAAAATGTATAAATCATAATAAATAAAACCAACTAATACACTATTTATGGTTAAGCCTACAATGATGAAATATGCAGGTAAAGAGGGAGTGACGAAAGCTTTTTTAATCGCAAGAATAATAAAAGTAATAGTGAAAAAATCGTAAACTATCCAATTGAGATAAACATGTTTTACTATGTATAAATAATCACTTAATACATATGAGCACAGCATTATTGCAGCTAAATATAGGGAGGATTTATGTGGGATATTTATACTTTTTACAAAACAATACAGGAAAGCCATTAAAAAGCCCCACTGTATGAGTGCGCTTACATATTCACCAAGGGTATAGCTTATATACATGTTTATGAGAAGTTTTTTTCAGGCTGAATACTTGAGCCTTTGAAGAGTTTGTTTTTTAATTTATGAAGACCAAGGAAGTCTCTATCTACAATTAAAACTACGATCATTATCAGATCGATAATGTTCACGCCAAAAGTATACACATCCCAAAGAATCCAAGAGACTCTATTTCCCTCGATATAAATATCATAGTGCATTGCTATGCTCAATATAGAGTTAATTATCAAGCCTGTTATTAAGTATATAAATGAAGGTGTGGTTTTTTTCTGAATAAAAAAGACTGAAATCAAGAAAAGGATAGTTACATAGTCGTAAATCGTCCAATCGAGGTAAACCGATGTACCTATTGATAGCCATGTAAAGAAATAGTCCGACGTTGCATAGGAAGCCATCATTATGAATGAACTGAGTAATAAGGTCGTATTTCTTTTAACGTCAATTGTATAAACAAAAACGTTAAAAAAAAATGCCATCAAAAATCCCCACGAAGAAAATGCGGAGAGTGAAAAAAAACCAAAAAACTCAGTTAAAAACATTCATACCTTCATTATTTTTTACTTAGGCTTAAGAGGAGGAAGAATTACTACGCCACCACGTTGAAGATCTGTACCGCTAGCCGCAGCCATCGCTTCTTGAGAGATACTTACTGTATCAGATTGTAGGGTTTTAGGGCTAGCAGTTTGTTCCATTGCAGGCTTTAATTGTTGCGTTTTATTGTATGCTTGCATTTGTACTTGGCTATTAGCTGAAATTTGCATGTGATTAATCCTTATGAGTATTAAATTTTTATTATTGGCGTAAATTTAAATCACACCACCTGGAGCAGTTACTAAATAACTGCGGTAACGTATTGCCTTCGTTGATTAGTTGACTCAACAACACGCTACAGAATAATAAAGGCAAACGATATGCCAACTTTAAATTCATAGCATATTAATTTAAAACATCACTTTATTTTACTCAAAAAAAAACGCATCGGGGTCACCGTGCGTTTTTTATCCTAGGGATTGCTCAAGCCACGTTTTTACAGGGGATCTCCATGCTATTACTTGGCTTTAACATATATTCCATTGCGACTTCATCACAGTTTTCTTTGCGTAAACATAGCTCGCAATCTTTCATTACTTTTTCAGGTAGGCTCTCTTTATTACAGAAACTAAACCGCTGATTTTCGAAAAAGTCAGGTACACGAGTCAGAACGATGACACGGTTGAGTGCCAATTTTTTGGCTTTCACTAATAAGTGTTCAACCAGTTCTCGTCCCTGCCCCGTTACTGCGCTTTTAGGATCAATACCTAATGAACGTATTTCAGCTAATCCTGTGTCGTAAATATAAAGTGAAGCACAACCCGATACCTGACCGTCTATCTCGGTTACGGCAAACTCATTAATTGAGTGCACCATGTCACTTTTAGCGCGCGGTAAGTTTTCGCCGACTGTTGCCCAGTGTTGTACGAGTTTAGCGATTGCTTCCACGTCATCTAGGTTTGCATCACGAACTGTTATTTGCTGTTTTTTTTTCGCGTCTTTCACCGCTTTACTTACTTGTTCTAATGAAGTTCCACCAAGTGCTTGGCGTGCTTTAATACAGGCATCAATTTCAAGTACCGGATACACATCATCTTCAAACACTGGATTTACTGATTTATACTGCTCAAGTGAAAGCTCCTCTAACGTTTTACCTTCACTAATAGCTAATTGCACCAACACCCCAACAATATGATGCCCTTCTCTAAACGGTACACCTTTAGCGACTAAGTAATCAGCAAGTTCGGTTGCATTAGCGTGGCCACCTTTTGCCGCTGCAAGGGTTTTATCTGCTTTCACTTTTATGCCTTTAATACACGCTTGTGCCATATGAATACACGCAAGCCATGTTGGCATGGCATCAAAAATGCCTTCTTTGTCTTCTTGCATGTCTTTATTATAAGCAAGAGGCAGTGCTTTTAAGGTCATCATCATTGCGCTAAACGCACCAAACACCCGGCCAGTTTTACCACGAATTAGCTCTAATGCATCTGGGTTTTTTTTCTGTGGCATCAAAGATGAGCCCGATGTAACATTATCGGCCAGTTCAATAAAGCCAGCTTCTCCCGAGTTATAAAAAATCAGGTCTTCAGACATGCGCGATAAGTGGATCATAGAGATAGACGCACAGCTTAATAGTTCAACCACAAAGTCACGATCAGATACGCCATCTAAACTATTTTTAGTCGCGCCTGTAAACCCTAACCCTTGTGCAAGTGCGTGACGGTCAATCGGGTATGCAGTGCCTGCAAGAGCGCCACTGCCGAGTGGGCAGTAGTTCATTCTTGCTTGGGCATCTTGTAATCGGCTTTCATCACGCTCAAGCATTTCTACATAAGCCATACACCAATGGCTAAATAACACCGGTTGTGCACGTTGTAAGTGGGTATAACCTGGTAATATTGTGCCAAGCTCACGTTCAGCCAAGCGAATAAATTCAGCTTTTAGTTGTGCAATCGCTTTTAAGATATGATCGGCAGTATCGCGACACCATAATCTAAAGTCGGTAGCAACTTGGTCGTTACGGCTTCGGCCTGTGTGTAATTTTTTAGCTAAATCACCCACTTTTTCAATTAGCGCGGCTTCAACATGTGAGTGAATATCCTCAGCACCTGAGGTGGCAACAGCGTGTGGATCTGCTTTTACCTCTTCAAGTAATTCATATAATGCCGATACCAGCTTTTGGTGTTCGTCATTAGATAACACGTTCACTTGTTCAAGTGCGCCAGCCCATGCAACAGAGCCAATAATATCTTGCTCTGCTAATTGATAATCGAAGGGAAGTGAATCGTTAAACTGTTTAAACGCTTCATCTGGACCCGTAGAAAAACGTCCGCCCCATAATGCCATGAAATTTCTCCAAACCCGATAATAGCCCCTTAATTCCAAGGGGCATAAAAAATTACTTTTTAGCTAATGCTGAAATTCTGCTTGATAGTGAGAATAAACGAATAAAGCCTTCTGCGTGCGATTGGTCATAAACATCGTCTTCACCAAAAGTAGCAAAATCTTCGCTGTATAAACTGTTAGGTGATTTTTTCTGAACCGCTGTTACTTGCCCTTTGTAAAGTTTAAGTACCACTTCACCTGTCGCTAACGTAGAAAGCGCTTCTGCACCGGCTAAAATAGAATCTTTAAGCGGCGTAAACCAACGACCGTCGTAGACTAAATGCGAAAATTCACCACCGAGCACCTCTTTCCATTTACGGCTCGCTTTATCAAGAACGAGCTCATCAATTGCTTGCAGCGCAGCCATGATCACTGTACCGCCTGGTGTTTCGTAACAACCGCGTGACTTCATGCCCACTAAACGGTTTTCTACAATATCAACACGACCAACACCATGCGGGGCAGCTATGTCGTTTAGTTTAACTAAACAGTCGTAAGGCTTTAATTGTTCGCCGTTCACAGCAACCACTTCACCTTCTACAACTGATAAAGTGACATGCTCAGCTTTATCGGGCGCTTGCTCTGGTGAATTAGTCCAGGTCCATACTTGCTCACTTGGCTCACACCAAGGGTCTTCAAGCTCGCCGCCTTCGTGGGAGATATGCCATGCGTTAGCATCACGACTGTAAATTTTAGTTGCTGATGCAGAACACGGAATATCACGCTCGGCTAGGTAATCAAGCAATGATTCACGACTTGATAAATCCCACTCACGCCATGGCGCTATCACCTTTAAATCAGGAGCCAGTGCGGCAAAACATGACTCAAAACGTACTTGGTCGTTACCTTTACCCGTACAGCCATGAGAAAGTGCATCTGCCCCCACTTTACGAGCAATTTCAACTTGGGCTTTAGCGATGATTGGACGTGCCATAGAAGTACCTAGCAAGTAGGTTCCTTCGTATATAGAGCCTGTTTTAAGTGTTGGGTAAATGTAATCACTTACCATTTCATCTTTCAAATCAACCACATAACACTCAGATGCCCCCGATGCAATGGCTTTCGCTTCTACGCCTTCAAGTTCTTCAGCTCCTTGGCCAACATCGGCAACAAAGGCAATAACTTCACAGCCGTAGTTCTCTTTTAACCATGGCACGATAGCTGATGTATCAAGACCACCTGAATAGGCTAAAACGACTTTTTTAATTGAACTCATAGGTGTTCCTTAACAAAATTTGGATTTAACAATGTAACTAATAGCGCATTTTGCGCATGCATGCGGTTTTCTGCTTGCTGTATAATTTTTGATGCAGGGCCATCCATTACCTCAGAAGTAATTTCAAACTCACGGTGTGCCGGTTGGCAATGTAATACCGTAGTTGCACCGGTTTTTTCTAACAATGCCTGGTTTAATTGATAAGGCATGTATTTTTCTTTCACTTGCTCAAGCGGTGTGGTGTCTCCCATAGATACCCAGGTATCGGCGTAAACAACATTAGCGCCTACTGCAGCCTCAACCCTGTCACTTACCATTACAGAAGCGCCATTCATAGCTGCTATTTGCTCTGCTTGTTTAAGTACTTGCGAATCAGGTGAGCTGCCTTTTGGTGTTACAGCGACAAAATCTGTTCCTAAAGTAGCGGCTAATAGCATTAATGAGTGCGTTACATTATTGCCCTCACCTAGGTAGGCAAGCTTTAACTGGCTAACATCACCGTGTACTTCTTGTAGCGTTAAAAAATCAGCTAATGCTTGGCATGGATGATATAAATCACACAAACTATTAATCACAGGAACGGATGAATACTCACCGAGTGTCGTTAACGTACTGTGCTGATTAACGCGGGCAACAATCCCATCGGCCCAAGTCGAAATATTTAAAGCGAAATCTTTTATTGATTCACGTGCCCCCATCGCGCCGTTTTGTTGATCAAGGTAAACCGCATGGCCCCCTAAACGGTTTATACCAATATCAAATGAAAGGCGAGTACGTAAACTTTGCTTTTCAAACAGAGTAACCACTGACTTACCAGCTAGTACTTGGTTATATTTACTCGGGCTTTCTTTAATATCTTGCGCTAACTTTAATAAATTTAGTGCGCCTTGTTGGTCTAATTCTAGACCCGTTAAAAAATCTTTAAACATGTTCAACCTATGGTGTTACTTTAGTTCCGACATGCTCGCCTTGCAGCAAAGCAGTTAAGTTTTCTGGCTTTTGCCAGCTGGAAATGTACACACCGCGTCGTAAATGTTGGGCAGCGTGAAGACTGGTCTTAACTTTGACCTCCATCCCACCCACAATTACTCCCTCTGCAATTAAAGTATCAATGTGTTTTGTGTCAAGTTGATGTAAAGGCTGCTTATTGGCATCAAGTACCGCCTCTACGTCCGTCATAAAAATAAGTTCTGCATTTAAATTATTTGCCATTGCGGCGGCTGCTTCATCGGCATTAACGTTGTACCAAAGCCCTTGCTCATCAAAACCGATGGAGCTGACTATAGGTAAACGCCCGCCACTGAGTAATTCATTAATAATAGAATCATTATTACTATGGCATTGACCTACTTGCCCTAGCGCTTTTAATTTTTGTGATGCTGTTATTCCTGCTTCATATAAACTCAAGCCAACAGGTTTGTGCCCAGCAGTCATTGCTTGCGCCATTAATTGTTTGTTTGCTGCTCCCGCTAATGCTCCTACAATATAAGGCATCTGTTCTTTAGGGCTGATTCGCAAACCTTGGTGTTTAGCACTGGCAAAACCGGCTTCTGCTAGCCAATGGTCAACTAATGAGCCACCGCCATGAACAATGACAAATTGTGCATCATGTTGTTCATTAAGAACCTCAAAAAGCGCTTTAGCGGCATTTTCAGTATTGAGTACTGCGCCACCGAGTTTAATAACCCACGTTTTACTGCTCATTTAAACGCTCCTACTAGACCTGTAGTGTGAGGCAAGCCCATTGACAAATTAATGCATTGCAGAGCCTGACCAGCCGCCCCTTTTAGTAAATTGTCAATCGCTGCCATCACTATTAATTGTGAGTCTTGCTGCTGCCACGCAATATCTACATAAGGTTGTTTGGCCACCCCTTTAATCGAGGGGATTTTGCCACCAAGCAATCGAATTAACGGCTCATCCGCTAATACTTGATACGCTTTAGTTACTTGCTCACTGGTCACACCCGGTTTTAGCTGTACATAAATGGTTTCTAAAATACCGCGAGGAAAATTACCTAAATGAGGGGTAAATAATACGTTATGACCAAGATGCTGCTGTATTTCAGGCCCATGACGATGGTTAAACAAACCATAGGGTGCAAGTGATACCTCGCAAAAATGCGTGCCAATACTTGCTTTACGACCAGCCCCAGTTACTCCCGATACAGCATTAATAATAATCCGCTCGTCACTAAGTAACCCAGCTTGCTGAAGAGGCTTTAATGCGTTTAATGCGGCAGTTGGGTAGCAGCCAGCTACAGCAACTAACTGCGCCTTTGCAATGGCCTCACTATTCCACTCTGCAAGGCCATATGCAGCTTCTTTGAGGAGCTCTGGATGCTGGTGTTCAAAACCATAATAAGTGACGTAATCTTCATTACTTTCAAGACGGTAACCACCAGAGAGGTCAAATACCTTTTTGCCCATCGCTAAAAACTGAGGGGCTAAATCAACACTTACTTTATGGTCAGTGCATAAACACACATAGTCTGCTGAATGAGCTATATCACTCAATGCACTCTCATTAAGTGGTTGCAAAGGTAAGTCAAGTAACCCTAAGTGCTCAGGGTATAATTCACTGAGCAGTTTATGTTTATCTAAGCTTTGCGCTGATACATAACATGCTGATAATGTTAATGCTGGATGTTTGGCAATTAAGCTAGCCAATTCTGCGCCGCTGTAACCGCTGGCACCTATAATTACTACGTTCATTATTTACTCTTTATCTAAAATTAGTGACTACATTCCATGTTATTTACTTACACTAGGTTGAAACCTAGCTAAACTGATTAAATTAATGAGTGATAACTATCGTCGTATTATTTTCATGGCGTAACTTTAAATATATTTATGCTTAAAAAGTGAATTGATATTCATCATAAATACTTTTATATTGTTATGCAATTAAATTGAATACTTATTTTGGATTTTTTTATGTCTCTGCCGTCATTTATCTCGATGTATCAGCAATTGATTGCTGCCCCCTCAATTAGCGCTATTGAAGAGCATTTGTGTATGAGCAATAAAAGCGTTATTGAACTACTCGCTCAGTGGTGTGAAAGCTTAGGTTTTACCTGTGAAATAATAGAGTTAGAAGGTGGTAAAGGCCGCTACAACTTATTAGCAAAACGCGGACAAGGCGATGGCGGGTTAATGCTTGCGGGGCACACCGATACAGTGCCATTTGATGATAGCCGCTGGAATCAAAACCCATTTAAATTAACTGAACTTGATAACAAATTATATGGTTTAGGCAGTATTGATATGAAAGGCTTTTTTGCTTTTGTACTGCAAGCTATTAGTGAGCTTGATGAAAAGCAACAAACTCAACCTATTTTAATATTAGCGACCGCCGATGAAGAAACCACTATGGCTGGCGCACAGCAAATTTGTAAGCACCCAAATTTAAAGCCAAGCCGCTGTATTATTGGTGAGCCAACAGATATGACCCCCGTATTTACCCATAAAGGTCATATGAGTACAGCAATCAGAGTCGTTGGTCGCTCAGGACATAGCTCTGATCCCGAACGGGGGCTTAACGCCATCGAAGTAATGCATAAAGTAATTACAAAATTACTGATCTTAAAAGAACAACTCAAGAATAAATATTCAATAAATCACTTTGAAATTCCTTATCCAACACTCAACTTAGGCAATATTCATGGGGGTGACAATGCCAACCGAATTTGTGGCTGCTGTGAAATGCACATTGATATGCGCCCTCTCCCCGGTTTAAGCGTGCAAGAGCTTCAAGCACTGGTACTTGATGCAACCTACGATATAAACCAGCAATACCCTAACTCTGTGAGCGTAATTGATTTGCATGAGCCAATTCCAGCATTTACGGGAAGCACAGATAGCGCGTTAGTCAAATTAGCCGAAAATATAGCAGGGCAAAAAGCAGTGGCTGTTAACTACTGTACCGAAGCGCCATTTATACAGCAACTCGGTTGTGAAACCATCGTAATGGGACCAGGCTCTATTAACCAAGCGCATCAGCCCGATGAGTTTTTAGCAATGGAAAAAATCAAACCTTCTCAACAAATTATCAGCAACCTTATAAAGGCGAGTTGCTTTTAATCAGCAACAAAAAAGACGCTTAATCGCGTCTTTTTTATAGCATTTATGGTTACATATATTTTCGTAAATACTTTTTAAATACAGGGTCGGTTTGAGCTAGTTCTTTCTGCTCTTCTAATATCTCTTTTAATATTGCACCTGATGTAAGCGGATTCGCAAGTACCACTCTAAATACCACGGTTGGTTGGTTATCATATTGAACTGGCGTTAAACGTGTACGCGATACAAACGATCGACCTGATTCACGCTGACGTTTTTGCATGCTTGCAGTAAAACGATTAAGCGCGGCAAAAATGTCTAAACGGGTTTGTGCATCAGCTTGGGCTATCGCGTGTTTAATTTGTTTTGGTACATAGCGATAGGTCAGTAAGCAAAGTTCTGGCTCTGATATTAACTCAAAATCTTCATCTGCATTTATCAAATCAGCAAAGTAACGGGCTTTTTTAATACTGCGATCGATAAGCATTTCATAGCCTTTACGACCAATAACACGTAAGCAAGCATGCACTAACATCGCCATTCCAGGGCGACTCCCCTCAAGCGTATGGCTACCTAAGTCTTTAGAGCCTTTACGTAAAATATATTCAGCATGATGCTCTATGGCATCGGTAGCAGCAGGGTCTTTAAATAAGACTAAACCGGCCCCCATCGGCACATACATTTGCTTATGCGCATCAATGGTGATTGAATCTGCATGCTCAATCCCTTTTAAAAGATGCCTATGGGTATTAGACAGTAAGGTGGCTCCCCCCCATGCCGCATCAACATGAAAGTGACAATTAATTTCTTGTGCTAAATTAGCCATGTCTTCAAGTGGGTCAATATTACCGGTTTCTGTGGTTCCTGCGACCCCAACAATTGCCATCACTTTAATGCCTTGCGCTTCAAGCTCTAGCGCTTTTTCTCGCATAGCATCTACATCTACTTTATTATCAGCCGATGTTTTAATACCAATTAAATTCTCACGGCCAATACCTAGTAAATCTACCGATTTGCCTAACGAGTAATGACCTCGCTCAGAGATTAAAACCGCCAGTCCTTTGTAACCATAGTGAAGCATTCCTGCAACTAAACCTTGTGCAGCAATACCTTTAAAATTGCCATCCGCTTTTAATAAGCGGTTGCGGGCTATCCAAAGTGCAGTAATATTCGCCACGGTGCCGCCAGAGCAAAATGCCCCTAACGAAGTTTTTGCACTGTGCATCCATTTAGAATAAAAACCATCACTTTGGCCATAAGCTAAATGATGCATCATCCCTAAAACTTGACGTTCTAATGGGGTAAACGCTTTCGAGGTTTCAATTTTTACTAGGTTTTGATTTAACCCAACCATTAATTTCGATAACGGTAGTAAAAAATGAGGCAGAGCCGATGTCATATGGCCAATAAAGCTTGGCGCTGCGGTATGAACAGAATGAGCAACCAGCTGCTCCATAATATCTTGAGCATAGCAAGACACAAACGTCGGTTCTTCAGGGATTGCCGCCGATTGAAAATCTTTTTCTATTTCATGTAATGGTTTTTCAATTGCCGCGATATTTTCGTTTAAGAAACCTGCTAAATTACTCGAAATTTCAAGCTCTATTTTGCTCAAAGTTGAGTCTGGCGCCTCTGGAACGGTGAATATCCGTTTAAGGCTTTCTTTAGAGGCGACGGCACAACGCTTTTGATCCATCTTCATACCTAGTGTGTGACTAAAACACCTGTTAGTTTGTAAAACACGCTAATATAAGTTGTTTTTAAGTAACGGCATTTCTAAAAAATTGCGCTAACTTTACTGCAATATGACAAAAATGTCTCGTTTTAAGCCATAAAAGACAATACTAAATAGGTAACATTTCACTATTTTTTAAATTTAGTACAAAGGGTAATTAAAATATTGGGCATTTATAATTTTTAAGTATAATAAAATCAACAAAAATAAGGATAATACATGCTCAAAGGAAATCTAAAATTAACACGGTTGGCACTTGGGACCGTCTTTTTTTTGGTCAGCTTAATCATTTATGGTTACTACACTTACTCTGCCATTCAAAGTGATGTAATGCGCAGCATTGACAATCGCTTAATAAATGCCGCCACCAGCGTAAAGTATATTTTAGGTAGTGATTATCACGACAAAACACCGCAAGAAATCAGCTTTTCAAGCTATCAAAATAAGGCCGAGCAACTTTCTGCTTTAGCCAATGATTTAAATATAGATTCTTTATATTCAATGATATTAATTGATGAAAATATTTATTTTACTGCCTCCAGTTACACCCAAGATGATCAAAATAACGGTAAAGTCACCCAGTATTTAGATCTTTACCCTGAAGCGACGCCAATTAATATGGCGGCATTTTTATCAACGGCCCCTATTTTTGAAGTGTCAACGGCGCATCGAGGTCCTTCTAAAACGGTGTATATTCCTCATATAGCAAAAAATGGCAGAACCTATTTAACTGCAGCTGATATTAGCGTCGATAAAATCAATACGGCTTTAATAACACGTTTGAATCAAGCCCTGCTTCATTTTAGTTGCGTACTATTCATATTGTTACTGGTTTATATTCTTTATTGTTTTGGGGTACGCCGCTCACTAATGAGGGATCATGCTACGGGGTTTGAAAATCATATTGCCTTGGAAAAGCAGCTAAAAAAAAGTAATGAGCATCATCTACAAATCGCGATTATTTTGGTTAACGAAATTGATAATATCAGTCGCTTTTTTGGCACAAAAACAGCCGATGAAGTGATGAAAAAACTACTCAGTCACTTTAAGCAGCAAAACCGTCTGCAATCACGTATTTATCGTATTGCGACCAACAAGCTGGCCATTTTAACCAGTAAAGAAACACCTTTTGATGAGCTTTACAGCATTATTCAATCCCATAATAAAAATACACCTTTTATTACAGACCCATTTATTTATATTACGCTCAACGCTGGAGTGGCAAGAGGGAATAAGTCATTACTGCTTAAGAATGCCCACATTGCTTTGCTGCAATCAAGGCAAGGCGTTCAACCAATAGTTAACTACTCAGAAGCGATTAACGACGCTAAATCTCTGTATTTATACAATGTAGAAATAGCAAAAGAAATTTGTGAAGCATTTGATGCCCATCGCGTTGTTCCTTATTTTCAACCTGTTATAGATACCAATACCAATGCCATTATTAGGTATGACTGCTCACCAAGAATAGTGACCTCACATGGGGAGATTTTAACCCCTGATACCTTTTCTAATGCAGTAAATAGGCTGCGTATGGATGGGGTGTTAACACGTACCTTATTTACTCAATGCATTTCGCGCTTTCGCAAATCAGCAATCAGCTGGGGGTTAACTGTGTGCGCTGAAAATATTGCAGATCCCACTATTTATGATCACATAGCGTATGAGCTTCATCGCTACCCCAACCCTGAAAACATTACTATTTCAATATTGGAGTCGCAGGTCATTACACACTACTATGAAATAAAATCATTTATTGCGATGGTGAAAAGTAAAGGGGCAAAAATAGTGATGCATTGTTGGGGTAATGAGTTTATTAATACGCTCAATACGTTAAAGATTGAGGTAGATGGCATTAAACTCGATGGTGCGATCACCAAGCAGCTGGTGAATGATGAAAATACGTCGCTATTTATTGCCTATATTGCTGATATAGCCCAGCAGCTTGAACTTGAATTGGTTGTTGAAGCGGTAGAAAATAACACGGTTGCCGAACTACTTAATAAACTAAATGTGACGCTGATGCAAGGTAGTTACCTTGGTAAACCAACGCCACATGTGACTCACTTTAAACAGCAATTAGCTATTTAAGATTTATAACAAGCCGGTGGCTTTGCTGGCCACTGGCCCAGTACTTACGTTCAAAAGGGGTAATTGCTTCGTCTGACTCAAACAATTCGGTTTGACATGGATGCCCCGCTAATTCAAGCGCTCTGGCAAACTCTTTAACATAAATATCCCAATTACTGCGCACCTCAAGTAAACCGCCTAACTTTACAATAAATGGGAATATAGCCGCCCCATGCCAGCGCCTCTGTATGTGTTTAGACTTAGGCCAAGGGTTAGGGTAAAGTAAATAGTGATGCGTAGGCTGCCAATTAGCAGCCACCGCTAAACGCCAAAAGTCATTTAAGTCAGCTTGCACTAAAATGTATTGACCACTTTCACTTTGTTTATATTCAACATCATGCTTATCAAGTCGATGAGATGACTTATCAATGCCTATGACTAACGCTTCAGGATGACGTTTTGCTAAATTAGCGGTGCTCTCTCCGACCCCACAACAGGAGTCTAAAATAAGCGGCCCATTAAAGGCTTGCACTTTAGCATTAACTTCATCAAATGCGGTTTGCGTATGCGTTGCAATTGGCTTTTTAAACTCAGCCTGTAAGTGTTTATTAACTATTTCATCAAGCTTTTCATGAAGTCCCGCTTGATTAGATACAATACTACGTGAATTTGCATCGCTCATTAGTGTCTTAGCCCCACACCTTTTTTAATTAGCGTCAGTGCTAAAGTAAATAGGACGCTGATAAACACCAACAACACACCCATTGCGACCGATAAATCTACATCCGAAACACCTAAAAACCCATATCTAAATGCGTTAACCATATAAATAATTGGGTTTATTTGCGACACCATTTGCCAAAAATCAGGCAGTAAAGTGATTGAATAAAACACCCCGCCTAAATAGGTCAACGGCGTTAAAATAAAGGTCGGGATAATACTTATGTCATCAAAGCTGTTTGCATAAATAGCGTTAATTAACCCGCCTAAGGCAAACACCGCCGAGGTGAGAATAACAGTGGCTATAATCACAAAAATATTATGTATTTGTATATCTACAAAAAATAAAGAAACGCACGTTACGATAAAACCAACCATAATGCCACGGGTCATACCTCCGCCCATATAACCCAGTACAATGATGTAATTAGGCACAGGTGCAACTAATAACTCTTCAATACTTTTTTGAAACTTAGTTGAGTAAAAGCTCGAAGCCACATTCGAGTAAGAGTTTGTTATAACTGACATCATAATAAGGCCAGGAACAATAAACTCCATGTAACTAAAGCCGCCCATATCGCCAATACGCGAGCCTATTAAATTCCCAAAAATAACAAAATATAAACTCATAGTAATCGCTGGCGGCACTAAGGTTTGCACCCAAATACGCAAAAAGCGAATACACTCTTTAATCCAAATACTTTTTAAGGCTACGCCATATTTAAACATTTATTCGCCCCGCCCTTGCTCTAATAAACCTACAAATAATTCTTCTAATCGATTCGCTTTATTACGCATGCTTAGCACAGTATTACCTTGTTCGGTTAACGCGCTAAATACAGCATTGAGCCCTTGTGATTTAGCCACCTCAACTTCAATGGTGTGATCATCAGTCATGGTGAAATTATACCCTTCAAGCGCCACCGGATTGGTAGGCTGTTTTAAATCCAATACAAAGGTTTCTTTGTCTAATTTAGCTAACAAGGCTTTTATGGTGGTATTTTCAACTATGCGACCGGTATCAATTATAGCGATGTTTTTACACAGTAATTCGGCTTCTTCAAGGTAGTGAGTGGTTAAAATAATGGTCACACCTTGTTCGTTAATTTGCCTTAAAAAGTCCCACATTGATCGGCGAAGCTCTATATCAACCCCCGCTGTTGGCTCATCTAAAATAAGTAATTTGGGCTCATGCATTAAGGCGCGTGCAATCATTAAACGGCGTTTCATACCACCAGACAAGGTACGCGCTTGCTTATCTTTTTTCTCGATTAATCCAAGCTGCGCTAAGTATTTATCTGCACGTTTATGTGCTTCGCCGCGAGGAACACCATAATAACCTGCTTGATTAACGAGTATTTGGCTTAGGGTTTCAAACTGGCTAAAGTTAAACTCTTGCGGCACTAAACCTAAATTGGCTTTCGCCGCTTCTAGGTCGGTATCAATATTGTGGCCAAATACTTCAACTTTGCCTTTGGTCTTATTTACCAGTGAAGAAATTACCCCAATAGTGGTTGATTTACCCGCCCCATTCGGGCCCAGTAATGCAAAAAAGTCACCTTCGTGAACTTGTAAATCAACCCCTTTAACTGCCTCTACCCCATTTTTGTAAACCTTGGTAAGGCCTTCAATATTTAAAGCAATATTTTGCTTATTCATTTTTTACCCTCACCATAACCCCAACGCTTTGTGAGGTTATGTTCAATATTTAAGTGATCTAAAATTCGCGCCACCATAAAGTCAACCAAGTCTTCTATGCTTTGTGGTTGATGATAAAACCCAGGTGCTGCAGGCATAATTGTTACACCTAAACGCGATAATTTAAGCATGTTTTCTAAATGAATTTCGCTAAATGGCGTTTCGCGTGGCACTAAAATAAGCTGGCCTCGCTCCTTTATCACCACATCGGCGGCGCGCTCTAATAAATTATCTGATGCGCCGACTGCAATCGCAGACACAGATCCTGCGCTACATGGACATACTATCATTTTTTTCGGTGCTGCTGAGCCCGAAGCCACAGGACTAAACCAGTTATCTTTGCCAAATACCTTTAATTGCTCAGGCTTGGCGTTATATAACAGGCTTAATTGCTCTGTGGCCTTGTCTTCATTTGCTGATAGTTTAACATTTGATTCGGTATCAAAAACTACCCGCGCGGCACTTGAAATAAGCACATACACTTGAAACTGCTGCTCAAGCAACACCTCTAATAACCTTAGTCCGTAAGGCGCGCCTGATGCACCACTAAATGCTAAGGTGATTTTATCTTTAAATTGCACATTATTCTCCGCTGTATTTATTGGCCAAGCCATCAACAAGTTGTTGATGAAGGCCATTAAAACCACCATTACTCATAATTAAAACATGTTGATTTGGCTCAATACTTTCAAGCACTGTTTCGATAATGGCGATTGTAGAATCAAAACACTGCATACCGGCTTTTTCTGCTTGCTCCTTGAGCGACCAGCTTAAGTTTTCTGGTTCAAACAGTAGCACCTCATCCGCATCGCGTAATGAATCTAGCAATGTAAATTGATGAACTCCCATTTTCATGGTGTTAGAACGCGGCTCTAAAATCGCAATAATTTTGTCATTACCCACTTTGGCGCGCAGCCCCGCAAGCGTTGTTTGTATCGCGGTAGGATGATGGGCAAAATCATCATACACTTTAATGTTATTTATATTCGCTTTAAGCTCCATACGCCTTTTTGGGCTGATAAATTCGCCTAAAGCCGCAATACTGTGCTCAATAGCAATTCCTACATGGCGCGCTGCTGCAATGGCCATCATGGCATTTTTAACGTTATGCTCACCAATTGCCTGCCAGTTAACTACACCTTGCAGCTGAGTGTTTAATAACACATTAAATTGAGAACCATCCGCTTTAAGTAGCTGATAATCCCAATCATTGCCTAATGTTTCGCTCTCGCTCCACAGCCCTTTTGCTATAACATCGCTCAGAGCCTCATCATCTTTTGGCCACAATACTTTCCCGCTTTGCGATAGTGTACGTATCAAATGGTGAAATTGTTTTTTAATCGCATTTAAATCTTCAAAAATATCAGCATGATCAAATTCTAAATTATTTAAAATCAGTGTACGCGGCAGGTAATGAACAAACTTACTGCGTTTATCAAAAAATGCAGTGTCGTATTCATCGGCTTCTATTACAAAAAATGGCGTTTCACCGATTCGAGCAGACAGGCCAAAATTTTGCACAATACCACCAATTAAAAACCCTGGCTTTAAGCCCGCATATTCTAATATCCATGCAAGCATACTTGCTGTGGTCGTTTTTCCATGAGTACCTGCTACAGCGAGTACCCAAGAGTCTTGTAATAAGTTATGTTTTAGCCACTCAGGTCCTGAAGTATAAGGCAGGCTCTTATCGAGTACATATTCAACACACGGGTTACCACGGCTCATAGCATTGCCTATGACGACGATGTCGGGTGCCGGTTCTAGTTGAGATACATCATAGCCTTGGGTTAGCTCGATTCCTAACTCTTCTAATTGGGTACTCATTGGTGGGTAAACATTTTGATCTGAGCCTGTCACTTTATGACCAAGCGATTTAGCAATGGCCGCAATACCGCCCATAAAGGTGCCGCAAATGCCTAATATATGAATATGCATAACTTTTTAATCCTTTGGTACTTCGCACGTCTGTGAAGTTTAATGGCGTTATAATGCCAAATTTTAGGCTTGATGACTATGTGCGTCTCGTCAATTCATTGATGCTAAAACAGCGCTAAAAAATAAAAAAGCCCTCCTACCTAAGTAGGAGGGCTTGCTGGTAATAAGCTAAATTACAGCGTCAAAAATACAATTAAGCCAACACCAAGTAAAAGTCTGTAAATTACAAACGGCAGCATACCCATTCGTTCAATCACTTTTAAGAACATGAATATACAAGCGTACGCTGATAAAAATGAAAGGACGACACCTAAAATTAAAGTGTTCCAATCAACTACATGGTCGCCTAAAGCCAGCTCTATTGTGTAGTAAAGACCCATCATAGAAATAATAGGGATTGCGAGTAAAAACGAAAAGCGCGCAGCGCTTTGTTTATTCATGCCCAGCAATAAGCCCGCTGTCATGGTAATGCCTGAGCGAGACGTTCCTGGGATCATAGCCACTGCTTGAGCAAAGCCAATAAGCAACGCTGTTTTCCAGTTAAGCTGGTAAATTGTTTTCATTTGCTTACCTTTGGCATCAGCGTACCAAAGTAATAAACCAAAAATAATAGTCGTAGCAGCTATAACCCAGGCACTGCGCAGGTACAGCTCAACAACATCTTTTAGTAATAAGCCTAATAACGCTGCAGGTACAGTGCCCAGTATAATCCACCAGCCAAGTTTACTATCGTCGGTGGTGCCTTGAGCGCCAAACGATTTAAACCATGCGCTAAGAATATCAGCCACTTCTTTACGAAAATAAATAACAACGGCTATTAAAGTACCAACATGAACAGCGACATCAAAAGCTAGTCCTTGGTCTTCCCACCCTAAAATTTGCGAAGGTAAGATCAAATGAGCGGAGCTCGAAATAGGTAAAAACTCTGTAAATCCTTGTATCAAGGC
This sequence comes from Pseudoalteromonas sp. 2CM36K, assembly GCF_023161865.1. NCBI lineage: Bacteria > Pseudomonadati > Pseudomonadota > Gammaproteobacteria > Alteromonadales > Pseudoalteromonadaceae > Pseudoalteromonas > Pseudoalteromonas sp. 2CM36K. Next base: position 34,812 of record NZ_JALNTK010000001.1, on the reverse strand, counting down.
TAAAACAATTATTTCTATAATACTCATGGGTTAGTAAACTCCACCTTCCATAGTTTTTGTTGAGGGTTGTTATATGCATTCCAAATTTGGGCAATCGTTTGTTTTGCTACCGGATGATAAAAATCAGGAGCTACCTCTGCTAAAGGCTGTAATACAAAGGCATTTTTGGTAATTTCGTCACGTGGTAGTTGAGCTGGGCTCTCGCAAATGACATCATCGTAAAAGAGTAAATCGAGATCCAAGGTGCGCGGGCTAAATTTTTTATCATTTGCTTTGCGACCATTATCGCGCTCTATTTGTTTTAATAACGCACACACATCTTCAAGCGCCATATCGGTAGTGGCAGCAAGTACGGAGTTGTAAAAGTTATTACCGGCAAAACCCACCGCTTCACTTTCAAATACCGAAGAATGTTGGGGATTTTTAAAGTGTTTATTTAACGCCACTAAAGCACGCCTGATATGCTCTGCTTTATTAATATTTGACCCTAAACTAATAAATATTTGCGCCATTTAAGCAATAGCCTTGTTACGCGTTATTTCTACACCGACGGTTTGCGCTTGTGCAACTGCAGCGGGCTTACTTACTTTTATTGTCACTTGCGGGGTATTAAATTCGGTTAAAATGATTTGCGCTAATTGCTCTACCAGTGTTTCTAAAAGCTCTACCGGTTTAGCCGTACTGTGTTCGATAACACGCTCACTTACCTTAGCGTAATCCAGTGCCAAGTTAATATCGTCGTTTTGCGCTGCGGGCTTGATGTCGCTTAGCATTTCAATATCAAAGTACAGGCTTTGTTTACTTTTCTTTTCAAAATCATACACCCCGATAATCGTTTCGACATGCAATTGTGATATAAATACCTTGTCCATTGATACTCCAAATGACTGTAACAAGTCACTGAGTTAATTACATATTGTATCAATCAAATTAATACTGTATATACTTTAATCAGTGTTTAAATATACTAAAATTACTTCTACAATAGAATAATTACAAAATTGCGAGTAATTTAAGAAGCCCGTAAATTTTGACGCCAATAATAGCTTAAAAGTAATGATTAAAAAATAAGGAAGCGCGTGTTAGTCATTTTAATGTTTGTTTTAGCCTATTTGCTCGGCTCGATTTCATCGGCCATTTTAGTGTCGCGGCTATTCAAACTCCCCGATCCACGCACGCATGGCTCCAATAATCCAGGGGCAACCAATGTTTACCGCTCAGGCGGGTCACTTCCTGCATGCTTAGTTTTAGTCTTCGATATTTTAAAGGGCACAATCCCTGTTTGGGGCGCTTATTTTTTAAAACTTGAGCCATTAGAGCTTGGTTTAATCGCCGTTGCAGCATGCTTAGGGCACATGTACCCGTTATTCTTTAGTTTTAAGGGCGGTAAGGCGGTTGCAACTGCATTTGGCTCGTTACTACCGATAGGGCTTTCTTTAGGAGGGTTATTGATTGGTACTTGGTTGCTGATTGTCGCAATTACTCGTTACTCATCACTTGCCGCGTTAGTGGCCGTTACGCTAGCCCCTTTATACACATGGTGGATAAAACCGTTATATACCTTACCGGTAACCTTTATTACGCTACTGATCATTATTAGGCATCGCACTAATATTGTGCGTTTATTTAAGGGGGAAGAACCAAAAGTAGGAACTAAACAAGCCCCTACAGATGATAAGAAGTAATAAATAACCTAAGTTCTGGTTAACTATATTGCTTCTAGGCTATCGATTGGCCAGCGCGGTTTAGTTTTCATATCAAGCGAAGCAAACTGCCCTGCTTTTAAACGCTGCATACCAGCATAAGCAATCATTGCACCATTGTCAGTACAAAACTCAGTGCGAGGGTAATACACTTTGCCCTTCATACCTTGCATCACACGCTCTAGTTGCAAACGTAGTTGCGTATTAGCACTTACACCACCGGCTATTACTAAGCGCTTAATACCGGTTTGTTTTAATGCGCGCTTACACTTAATTACTAAAGTATCTATAACGGCTGTTTGAAATGCATGAGCAATATCTGCTTTAGTTTGCTCGTCACTGTCGTTTTCACGAATAGCAATTGAAGCGGCGGTTTTTAGGCCACTAAAGCTAAAATCCAAGCCAGGTTTGTCTGTCATCGGACGCGGAAAAACAAATCGCTTAGCAACACCCTGTTCAGCCATTTTAGCTAAACGAGGACCGCCAGGGTAATCAAGCCCAAGTAATTTAGCCGTTTTATCAAACGCTTCACCTGCAGCATCATCTACCGACTCACCCAATACTTCGTATTGACCAATACCAGCAACTTTTACCATCATGGTATGACCGCCAGAAACCAGTAAGGCAATAAATGGAAACTCGGGGACGTTTTCCTCAAGCATTGGCGCTAATAAATGCCCTTCCATATGGTGCACTGCAACCGCTGGGATATCCCAGCCATACGCTAAAGATCGACCAATTGAGGTACCTACTAACAAAGCCCCTACTAAACCTGGCCCTGCCGTGTAGGCAATACCGTCTAAATCTTCAGGTCCACAGCCAGCTTGTGCAAATGCCGCATCAATAAGCGGCAATGTTTTACGTACATGATCGCGAGATGCAAGCTCAGGTACTACACCACCGTAATCAGCATGTACTTTTACTTGGCTATATAATTGATGGGCTAGCAGCCCTTTTTCGTCATCATAAATAGCAATACCAGTTTCATCGCATGATGATTCAATGCCTAAAATTCGCATTGTTGATTCTCCTGCCACCTAACAAGGTGTTTAAAACAAATAACTTAAAGTGCTAAACCAATGTTAGTTTGGCCATCAGCAAGGACATGCTTTTTCAATGCTTTTACATTTTCAGCAGTAATACGCCCCATTGCCTCTACAAAATCAATTAGTTCACCTAATACCTCTATTTCGTATTGCATTAGTGGGTGTTCACGCACTGCTTTATTATCAGCAACATCCCCTTCAACCGTCATTTGATACTCAATAAAGCGAGCCACAGTAGCCTGCGATATTTTACTCACATTAACAAACTCTTGCTCATCTTGTGCTAAAAGGCCATGCATTAAGCTCAATAATGAAGTTGCAGCGTCAATGGCAGGGTAAGTACCAAACATATCAAAATCAGCAAGTTCAGGCACATTAGGCTCAATTTTTTCGACTTGCTTTTCTAAATCAATTTTACTTTTAGGAAAGAGTATTTTTTCCCAACATACATTTAAAGCATTGCGTAAAATAACCTCATCGCCAAAGCCGGTAGCCTCACTAAATAGCCCATAATTAGGCAACATACGCTCTATTAACGCACTGGCCAATACCGCTTTTTGTAGGTAATTTAATTCTCTAATACGCTGAAAATTATTCGCTTTTGTCATTCTTTAAAGTCCCACATGACCAACAAAAATCAAATGTTGATCCATTATGCTCATTACAGTTAGGGCACACCCAATCTGGAGCGGATTGTTTTACTTGCTGATAGTTTACCAATATTTCGCGTGCATGGCGCTCTTTTATCGCATAAACCTGCACACTTACTTGTGTTTGCTCAAACGGGATCTCGCCCATGGCACCCTGCAGCATTTCACCTTTAATTTGGCACTCAATTCCCGCATTAAGAATCAGTCCTTTTATTATATTGGCCTCTAAACTATTTTCTGCGTTATAAAGCGTCACCCAATCAAATGATGTTATATTTGAATCGCTATTATTAATATTTTGCAATATCCACCTCATTTACTTTATGTGTACAATTTGCCTGCGTAACCTAAAGCAAATAATATGATTTAAGGACACATTATGACGCTAACTACCCCAGGTTTACTTTTTCCAGCAATCTCGTTGTTATTACTTGCCTATACAAACCGATTTTTAGTGCTAGCGCAACTAATACGAGAATTGAATGCCCGTGAAGGAGAATCTATTCGTCCTGTTGTAGTGGCGCAAATAACTAATCTTAGAAAGCGAATAAGACTAATAAGGACCATGCAAGTATACGGAGTGGCTGCTTTTTTATTATGTACGTTATCTATGTTTGCATTATTTATAGAATTTAATACCACGGGCATTATTTTATTTGGGGTCAGTTTAAGCTGCTTGAGCTTATCTTTGCTTACTTCATTATTTGAAATTCATATTTCTTGTGATGCCATAGAAATTGAATTACAAAACATTGAAAATAAGCCTTTAAGCAATAGAGTAAGTAAGAATTTTATTGAACCCAACCCTAAAAGCAAAAGCAGCAATTAACAAACCGAGACTTTAATAAAGTTGTTATAAAATTGCATAAACTTGGTCAATAATAAAACCCTACAGTTATTTAACATTATCCAAAGGTATAACAACTTTTAGCAACTATTCTCTTTAAATACGATGAAAAGAAAGTTAATCTAAGGAGGTGGTTAAAAACATTAATTCAACTGATCTGTAGGGATATAAAGTCAGTATTTAATCTGCAATTCCCCTAGCTTACCTATAAAAAAGGACTGTATAGTGAGATTTGAACAATTAGAACAGTTTGTAGCGCTTGGCCTACTTCGTCATTTTAGGCAAGCTGCAGAACAAACCCAAATTAGCACATCTGCGTTAACTCGTAGTATTCAAACTCTTGAAACAGAGCTTGGCTACGAACTTGTTACCCGCTCTACTCGCTCGGTTAAATTAACTCAAGCAGGCGAACTTTTCCTCGACTTTGCAAAAAATACCCTCAATGAGCTAGAGCAAATAAAGCATCGCGCTTTTCAGTCAATTAATGGCACTGAAGAGAAAAAGCTAGTTATTGGTTACACCACAACAACCAGCAGCATAGTACCAATTACCTGCGGTGAATTTTTAAGCCAATATCCTCACATTAAAATCGAAATGCAGCTACAAAATAAAACTGAGCTTCATAGAAAGTTACTTCAAGGTGAAATAGACATTAGTGTATGCTCGCAAATAGTCAATAGTATTGGTAGCGACATACAATTACCTGATCAGCTTATTTTATTTTGTTCAAAACAACATCCTTTAGCAAATAAAAGCGATATTAGTAAAAAAGAGCTCGAAAGCTATCCAATGTTCAGTTGTTTTTCACAGTCAAAACAAGTGCAATCAATGCTTAATGAAGTAATAGACTCGCTAAATAAAGCTTCAACGATTAAAGTAGGTAGTATTGATCAGGTAATGGCTGGACTTGAAAAGTCAGATCATTTTGCCATTGCCGGTATTGAACACACCAGCTCTGTGGCAGAAAACCATAACTTAATCCAGCTTAAAACGAATAACGATATTAGCCATGAACAACTTGTGGTGCAAACAAGCCAGCAGATAGAGGCTGGTGAGCATGTTGACCACCTACTCTCGCTAATTAAGAAAGTTTCTAGAGCATAAAAAAATGACTCCATGCGTTTTATAACAACTATAAATTAGTGGCATTAAAGTTTTTTTTCACTACACTAACGCTCCCTTATATTATGACTAGCGTTAATGAAAAACTTTACAGCTGCTGAAATTTACCTAGAGCACATTGAAACGCATGGCTATGCCATTATTGAAAACGCCATTGATAGTGACTTAATATCCGAGTTGATGGCTGATTGCTATAGAATAAATCCTCACTTTAGCCTTGCCGGTATTGGACGATTAAACAATTTACAAATTGATGACTCCGTTCGTAAAGATAAAACCTACTGGTTTGATGGCAGCTCAAATGCACAGCTTAGCTATCAACAAATAATGGAAGCTGTTCGCACTACCCTTAATCGTAACTTTTTCATGGGCTTGTTTGATTATGAGTGTCACTATGCAAAGTATACGCAGGGTGATTTTTACAAAAAACATGTAGATGCGTTCAAAGGTCGTTCAAATCGAGTTTTTACCACCGTATTGTACTTAAACTCTCCTAATAAAGGCGGGGAGCTGGTTATTTACAAGCCTAAAAGTAAAGAAATAGAAGTGGTTATAAAACCCACTGCAGGCACTTTGGTATTATTTGAAAGCGAACGCTTTGTGCATGAAGTACTTCCGGCTTTTGATAACCGCTATTCGATTGCTGGTTGGTTCAGAAAAAATGCGTCAATTAGTGGTATTATCGACCCACCCCGTTAAGAAAAAACGGGGTAAGAAAATAATAAGCCTATAAATACAGTAAGTCCCACATAATGATTATTCAAAAACGCTTTAAAACAGGCATCTCGTTGACGTAAATGAATCAAACGCTGTTGATACAATAATAAAGCCGCAGCAACCGCTAACCCTAGCCAAAAGCTTGCTCCAACTTGGCTAATAAAGCCGATCAATGTCATTAATACTAAGAATATAATGTTAAGCAACCCAATAATATGGCGGTCATAACTGGCGAATAAAATAGCGGTTGATTTTACTCCTATTTTTAAATCATCATCTCTATCAACCATGGCGTACATAGTGTCGTAAGCCACCGTCCAGCAAATATTGGCAATAAATAGCAGCCATGCCTGCACAGGCAACGAGTTTGTTGATGCCATAAATGCCATAGGAATTGCCCAACCAAAAGCAGCCCCTAATACAACCTGTGGAAGTTGTGTGTAACGTTTCATAAAGGGATAACAAAACGCGAGCCCAAGCGCCCCAAACGATAACAAGATAGTATTGGTATTTAGCATTATTACTAAAATAAAAGCGATGCTAACCAGCAGCAAAAACAAACTAATTGCTTCCCCACTACTCACAGCCCCAGTTGCTAAAGGGCGCTGACAGGTTCGTTTTACTGAGCCATCTATTTTTCTGTCAGCAAAATCATTGATAACGCATCCTGCGCTGCGCATAACTATTACCCCAAGGGTAAACACAATGAAGTTTGTTAGGCTTGGTATCCCCTCATTTGCTATCCACAGCGCCCAATAAGTTGGCCAAAGTAATAATAAGGTGCCTATGGGCTTATCTATTCGCATTAACTGAACGTAATACGGTACATGGTTTACCGATAAAGGGGCTAGTTTCATGAGTATAAATGGGCTCCTGGTAAAAAAACTTCACAAACTAAAAATTTGTAGTCATGCAAAGAGAACACGCTTCGTCGCCCTAATAATATGTGTATGGGTAAATTAAGTTCGCTCACCAGTGATTGCAATGAGTGGTTATCATCAAAGCGAGCAATTTCAATATCAGTGCGCTTTAACGCAGGGTCTTGAAATATGACATCACCCAACGGACGTTCACCCATATTATGCAGCTGATTATTTGTATTGTTGTTTGATATTGGCAACCAGCTTTGAGCATATACAACCGGTTTGTCATCACACAACAATAAAACTTCACGGTTAAGTACAGTGTTCACCTCATTACTTAATAAAGCTTGCTGAGGTTGCGAGAGGTTAACTTTTTGCTCACTCAACACTTTTACAGCAAAACGCTGAGACTGGCTTTTTAATTTAGCCGTTAAAGAATGCGGTTCAAATAACCACTCTTGCTCAGCGCTAGATAAGCCACTGACTTGAGCGGTACTCTGCCAATCAGCAGATAAAGAAAGAGGAAACGTAATCACAATAGCTCTACTTGATAAAAATCAGCAAGATCATAACATTGCTAAGAGATTTGAAAAAGCGCGATTTACTTACTACCAAGCACACCCTGTTATTATAAAAAGCTAATCAACATTTGACTCTCGCTATTGCCTATCCCAAACTTGAGTACAGAATGCCTTTACATAGCTCAACAAATAACAGCATCTTGCTGTATCTTATTTATTATAAGTATAAACTATTTGTAACCAGTTTACGGAAACGCTTTTGAAATGAAAAAAACAGTATTTACAGGCCTTTTTATTCTTTTAGTCAGCTTAACCAGCTTATCAGCACGTGCTGAGTCTACTGTCGGTTATTTTGGGTTTGAGCCAGATATTATTACCAACTACATTGGCCCATCGAGTAAAAAAATGGGCTATGTACGTGTCACTGTTGATTTAATGCTTAATAAAACATCAGATATTGCAATCGTGGAACACCACACGCCGTTACTTCGTGATGCGTTAGTTGAGATATTATCTAAAGAGCATGAAAATAAAATAAAGTCTTTAACAGGACGCGAGCAAATACGCCTTAAAAGCGCAGAAAAACTAAAGAGCCTTCTTAAAGAAGAAACAGGACATGAGATCATCCGTGATCTCTTATTTACTAAATATTTATATCATTAGGCACTTTTTGTTTTAAAAAGCTGAGCGGTATAGGCAAAAGCCATACCGCTAACGAGCCCACCTAAGTGTGCCCAATTAGCCATTCCAACAAATAATACATCTGCAAAACCAAGTACTAACCATACCAGCATAAATCCAACAATTGCGGTTGTAACCAGTGCAGGCTGTTTAGGGTTAAGGGTGCTGTAAATCCAACAAAAGCCTAACAACCCATATACAACACCGCTAAGCCCACCAAAGTTAGGACCGACCATTAAGTACTGTGCCCAATTACTTATTAAAGCGGTAACTAAAAACAGCCCGATTAAACTCGATTTACCACATTGCTTTTCAATATTGTCACCCAGTGAAACCCACCAGATTAAGTTAAATACAATATGCATGGCGCTAAAATGCACAATAGCCGGAGTTAACCAAGTAAGTAGTGATGCAGGGTTAAACTGCAACGCCATATAAATAGGTTCAAACGCACCAAATAAAAAGGCAACATAAACAACAATACTGAGAATGCTAACACTTTGATTAAGCCAACTTAAGGCTTTAAAACGCGCGACTAAATTAAGCGACTGGCCTTGATATTTTAATGGTGATTGCGTGCTGCCTACTTGCCATGACGCTTGTTGATAACGTTCATGATTAGGGTTTTTAGCAAATTCATTCCACAACGGTTGCACCGCATGAAAGTCCTCAGGTGCCACACTAATGACAAGCGTATGGCCATCCTCAGTACGAATTTGCCCTGAAAGCCCTTGGCTTTTTAAGTAATCTATAAAGCCCTGTGCAGCACGGGGGTTAGTTAGACTGCCTAGCTCTATCATCGTGCTACTTTATCCTTGTAAGCGGCTTCCCATGCAGTAAAACCACCATCCATACTGTAAACATCTTCAAAGCCTTGCTCTACTAAGTAGCTGGCAGCACCTTGTGAACTCATGCCGTGATAACAAACAATAATAATCGGCTGGTCAAACTCTTTTTCCATCATAAATTGGGCGATATTTGCATTTGAAAGTGCTTCAGAACCTGGAATGTGCCCTGCCTGATACGAATTAGGATCGCGAATATCGGCAATCACCACATCTTCTTTGTCTAGTAGTTCGAGGGTTTGTGCGATTGATATATGTTTAAATGCCATAGTACTCTCTTATAATTACAAAAAAGGCGACAAATGCCGCCTTTAATTCTCTTAACAAGGGGATAATTAATCCCAGTTAAGAATTACTTTACCCGATTGGCCTGAAATCATCATATCAAAGCCAGCTTGGAAGTCATCAATTGAATACTGATGAGTAATAATTGGTTTTAAATCAAGCCCTGATTGAATCAAACTGGCCATTTTGTACCAAGTTTCAAACATCTCACGACCGTAAATACCTTTAATCACTAAGCCTTTAAAAATAACTTGATTCCAATCGACCGCCATATCTGAAGGTGGAATACCTAACATGGCAATTTTGCCGCCATGATTCATGTTATTTAGCATGGTATTAAATGCACTTGGTACACCTGACATCTCTAAGCCAATATCAAAGCCTTCGGTCATACCTAGCTCTTTAGCTACATCTTCGAGCTTTTCATTAGCGACGTTTACAGCACGCGTTGCGCCCATTTTGCGTGCTAAATCTAGGCGGTATTCATTTACGTCGGTAATAACCACATGGCGTGCACCCACATGTTTAGCTACAGCTGCAGCCATAATACCAATAGGGCCTGCACCGGTGATTAATACATCTTCACCCACTAAATCGAACGATAAAGCCGTGTGTACTGCATTACCAAACGGGTCAAAAATAGAGGCAAGTTCATCGCTAATGTTATCTGGAATTTTAAATGCATTAAATGCTGGGATCACTAAGTACTCAGCAAATGCACCTTCGCGATTAACACCCACACCGGTTGTATTACGGCATAAGTGAACGCGTCCAGCACGACAGTTACGACAATGACCACAGGTTATATGACCTTCACCCGAAACACGGTCGCCAACTTCAAAACCGCGAACTTCTTGGCCCATGTCAATTACTTCACCCACGTATTCGTGGCCAACCACCATAGGCGTAGGAATAGTGTTTTGTGCCCACTCATCCCACTTATAAATATGAACATCGGTACCACAAATGGCTGTTTTACGAATTTTAATTAACAGATCGTTATGACCCACTTCAGGCTTTGGCGCATCTGTCATCCAAATGCCCGGCTCTGCTTTTAACTTTGATAATGCTTTCATAATCCACACTCAATTAAAAAATCGCGACTTTAGCCGCGATTTAACAAGAAAATTAAATAACACCAATCTCTTTACCAATACGGGTAAAGGCTGCAATGGCTGTATCTAGCTGTTCCTTGCTATGCGCTGCAGAAATTTGGGTACGAATACGTGCCTGACCTTTTGGTACAACAGGGAATGAAAAGCCAGTTACATAAATCCCTTCGGCCAAAAGCTTATCAGCCATAAGTGACGCTACTTTGGCGTCTCCCAGCATCACAGGAATAATCGCATGATCTTTACCTGCACAAGTAAAGCCTGCCGCTTCCATCTGCTCGCGGAAGTATTTAGCGTTTGACCATAGCTTAGCGCGAAGCTCACCGCCATTTTCAAGCATTTCTAACACTTTGATTGACGCCGTTACGATTGAAGGCGCCAATGAATTTGAGAATAAGTATGGACGTGAACGCTGACGAAGCCACTCAACAATTTCTTTTTTACCTGAAGTGTAACCACCAGAAGCTCCACCAAGCGCTTTACCTAAGGTACCGGTAATAATATCGACACGGTCGAGTACATTACAGTACTCAGGTGTACCTTTACCATTTTCGCCAACAAAACCAACGGCATGTGAGTCATCAACCATAACAAGCGCGTCATATTTATCGGCTAAATCACACACGGCTTCTAAATTACAAATAACGCCATCCATTGAGAACACGCCATCAGTAGCAATTAGTTTAGTTTTAGCTCCAGCTTCATCGGCTGCAATTAATTGCTTTTCTAAATCTGCCATATCATTATTTGCATAACGGAAACGCTTTGCTTTACATAAACGTACACCATCAATAATAGAAGCATGATTTAATGAATCAGAAATAATCGCATCGTCTGCACCTAGAATAGTTTCAAACAAGCCCGTATTCGCATCAAAACATGATGAATACAAAATGGTGTCTTCAGTTTCTAAAAATTGACTGATTTTTTTCTCAAGCGTTTTATGAATATCTTGGGTACCACAAATAAAACGCACAGACGCAACACCAAAACCATGGTCATCTAAGCCTTGTTGGGCAGCTGCAATTAGCTCTGGGCTATTAGCTAAACCTAAGTAGTTGTTAGCACAAAAGTTAATAACCTTATCACCTGATGCCACTTCAATTTGAGCTTGCTGCTGTGAAGTGATAACACGTTCATTTTTGTACAAACCTTCCGCTTTAACGTCTTCGATTTGCTGTTGTAATTGGCTAAAAAAAGCAGATGCTCTCATCTGTGATCTCCATTTGGTTGAACGGGTTAAACAGCAGACATGTTGCTGCTATTTATAATGCGGGTATTGTAAAAGTTTAAGCGCCAAATTGCACTGTTTGTCATTCGTCGTAAATTAGCTAACTGGCAGGAAAAGCTGCCAGTTTACGGGCATGAGGTATGCACTAAATCAGACCAGCAAGCAGAACAGGAAGCTCCTTGATTGAATCACAAACATAATCAGCAGACTTTACGGCTTGCTCATCAACTGTTTTCCCAGAACGTACCAATATTTTAGTACGGATATTAGCGCTCATAGCAGCTTGCATATCACCTCGTTTGTCCCCCACCATCACACTAAGTGCAGGGTCAATATGATGATCTTTTATTCCTTGCAGTAACATTCCTGGCGCTGGCTTTCTGCAATCGCACTCTTTTAAATAATCTGGTAATGCATTTTTAGGATGATGAGGACAAAAATAAACATCAGTAATTTCAATTTGATGATGACTAAACTGCGCTTTCATCCATGTGTTAAGGGCAAAAAAATCAGCTTCTGAGTAATAACCTCGACCAATACCTGATTGGTTGGTTACAACAATTATTTTATAGCCCGCGTCATAAAATACTTTACACGTTGAAAACACACCATCTATAAATTCAAACTCTTCGCTTTTAAATACATAGCCATGATCAACATTGACTACACCATCGCGGTCTAAAAAAAGCGCCTTATTTGTGTGTTTACCATTCATAATAACGACTCTTTTTTAACAACATGGTCAAACATTTCTTTTACTGCATCCGTAGTTATTTGACTCATTAAATCATCGCCCTTAACCCGAGTGCCCCAAGGTAATTGCTCGGCGGTTTTACCAGTTTGCTTTAATAAGTTTTGGTGATAAACCTCAACCACGTAATCTTGGTATAAATAGGGCCCCGTTCGCGCTGGGTTTGAATGCGCATATAAGCCAATAACCGGTGTGCCCACGGTCACCGCCATATGAGCTGGGCCTGTGTCAGGTGCCAGTACTAAGTCTGCACGCTTAAGTACGCACAATAATTCTTTGAGTTTTGTTTTACCCACCAAGTTCAGAATGGGTGAATCAGAGTGTTTAATGATATTATTTGCTAAATTAATTTCCAGCTCAGTAGGCCCACCGGTTAGCACCACTTTAAAACCTTGCGCATTGGCATAATCCGCAAGCGCAGCATAGCGTTCGGCTAACCAGTTACGCTGTGCTTTACTTGCTGCTGGCGAAATAACGAATAGCTTAGTTGATAAATAATCGTCACCTAACAGCTCATCAGCTTTAGCTTGATCTTTGTCGGTGTAGGGCATATTCCAAACAGGGACATAATCATCAACACCAATCGCTTGAGCAAAGCCATTAAACCCCTCTAAAACATGTGCCTGAGATTGGGCTTTAATGCGTTTATTAATAAATAAACTATGCAGCTCTTTTGAGCGAGCCCAATCAAAACCAATTTTAACTTTGGCAGGAATACAGCGAGCGACAAAACCAGCTCTTAAAGCCACTTGCATGTTAAGCAGCACGTCAAAAAACTGCCCTTTAAAGGTTTGCTTTAACTGCTTTAGTGCCGCCTTACCTTGTTTTTTATCAAATACAACAAGCTCAACGCCAGGCAAATCTGCTAACAGCATCGCCTCGACCTTCCCTATCACCCAAGTGATCTTAGCATTTGGATGCGCTTTTTGAATTGCTTGTACCGCACTCACTGCATGGCATACATCACCAATAGCAGAAAGACGTAAAATACAAATTGATGTGTAAGTAGGCGCTGAAGTCACACGTTTCCTTGGAGGTAAAATAATAAAACCCGATCTTAAATTATAATCGCGTCATTGCAAGTACTTATCCTTAGCGTTAAAACACGTTAATATGTGCACATATTAACGCGAACCCTATGAGCTATGTTTAATCAACACGTCAAAAATAACCATGTCATTTTGAGCCATCCTCAATATAGCAGCCAGATAGAGTTAGATTGGTTTAACCCCGACTTCTGGCAGCAACAGCAAAAAATTGTTGGCGCTAAAAAGGGACGTGCAACCGCGTGGTTTTTTAAACACGCAGATTTAACGGCTGTGTTGCGCCATTATTGGCGTGGCGGCCTCATAGGCAAGCTACTTAGTGACCAATATTTATATTGGGGACTAGAGCATACGCGTGTTTATCAAGAATTTAGCTTAATGACGCAATTAATAGAGTTAGGTTTAAATGTACCAAAGCCCATTGCAGCTAAAGTGAGCCGACATAGTTTTATTTACCGAGGTGATATTATTACTGAAGCAGTAAGCGGCGCTAAAAGTGTATTAGATGTTCTGATTGAGCGCCCCTTAAGTGATATTGAGATAAAAAAAGTAGCACAAACCATTGCCCAGTTTCATAATAAAGGGGTGTATCACGCTGATTTAAATATTAATAATATTTTATTTGATGACTCTGGCGACGTTTATATTATCGACTTTGACCGTGGCGAAATAAAAGTGCCCAATAAAAAATGGCAACAAAGCAACATGTCTCGCTTACAACGCTCCTTTTTAAAAGAGCAAAGCCGCAATAGCCACTTTCATTGGCAGCAAAACGATTGGCAAACATTACGCAATCAATACAACCAAAAGCTCGAATTCTAAAAAACTTGTTAAATCAAGCTCCTAAAAACTAAATTATTAATAACTAATGAGTCTTATTAAACAACATGTTTTTCAAACCTTGTGTAATAATGTCAAAACTGTGGATTGTTTCTAAAGTAGAATACTTATCAATAATATATTTATAACGAGATTCTATAAGTAACGTTTGCACTTTTTCACTTATATCAACAATATCAAGCTGTGCCTGATAAGCCACTTCAGTGCGAGTACAACGGGTAAGACGCTCACCTTGATCTTTTGAAATAGCACACGCAATTGTGGGGGTTTGCAAGGCAATAGCTTGGAGTAAAGTATCACCCGCGCTTAATAATGCAACCTTGGCCTGACTTAGTAAGGCTAAAAATTCAGCTCCCCCTTGGCTTGGCAAACAAATTAACTCATCGCTTTTAGGTAACGACTTAGTGTAATTAGGACCAAATACCACTACACCTTTTAAGCCTGTTTGCTTAGCAATAATAAGCCCTGCTTGAAAATATAAATCTGCGCAATTCACGCCATTAACTGTATGCCCACCAGAGCCCGCGTTAACAATAAAGAACTCTTTCTCTTTCAAGTGATAACGGGTTAGCGCATCGGATTTTTGTTGTACTGATGCAAACACTGTAAACGGCCCAACATTAGCAGGGTGAGCCAGGGGCAGCATGCTCAATTTTAGCTTTTCATACCACGAAAGAGGGTCAATACAGTAATCAGGCTGAACAACCCAATGAGTATCAATAAGGCCCGCTCTATTAAGCTTTAAACCTTTTGCTCGCTTTTTTGCATGCTGTGAAATAAAAACAACTTTAGCACCCACTTTTTTTGCCGCTTTCATTTGTTCGGCTCGTCCTGCGCAATCAAATAGCACCATATCTGGTTTGTATTGTTCAATGAACTGACATACATGCGTATTTTCTTTTGTTGCCGATTGATTTAACAATAAGGTAGGAAATGGGCAGTTTTTAGCATAAGCCGTGTGCTTATTTAAAATGAAATGAATATCTAACGAATTGCCATACTCCGAGGTAAGGGTATTAGCTAGCTGTAACGAGCGCATATATTCACCAATACCTTCGGGCGATGACACGGGAATAAATAAAAGTCGTTTGTTGCTCATTACTATCTCTTTTTTTTCTTTGCAACGAGTATATCAACGAGATCATTTTTCCGATAGAGCTACAATGTTTTAATCTATAGTGGTATTTTAAATTTATCTTGGCTGATTTAATTACTGCAATAAAGAGCGTAGATTGCTAAACTTGTCGGCAATTTCAATCATAAGGATCTGAGCTTTGCGAAACAAAATTTTTATACTTTCTTCGCTTTTTTGTGCCATAACGACAACCGTAAATGCTGAACCTTGGGTAAAGCCTGATGACTATGCTCTTAGAGCAGATATACAACAGCTTGCCGATGCAGGTATAATTTTAGCGCCAGTAACAACATATCCATTAATGTGGAAAAGCTTTATTAATGATGTTAACAATACTTCGTTAGAACAATTACCCCCTCAACTGCAAGATGCGTTATTACGTGTAAAACATCGTTATAAGTCAGAAAATAGTGGTTCGCATAGTGTACAGCTTTCGGCATTTGCCAGCTCAGATCCTCTTGTAGCCACTAGCTTTGGTGCCACCAATAGCCAAGAATCAGAGTTAACTGCTGCCTACGCTTATTTAGGACATAACTTTGCAGCTAAAATAGCGATTAATCATCGTAATGATGGCAAAAACTGCTTAGTCGACGGTAAAACAACTGATGATATAGCTCAAAACGAGCAAGCACTAACTGACTGCAATGATACCTCTCTAGATGACAGCTATTTAGCATATCGTATGGGTAATTGGATTGTAAGAGCGGGTGCCGTTGAGCAATTTTGGGGGCCGGGTGTTGATAACAGCTTAATTATGTCTGGTAATTCAAAGCCACTTCCCGCAATAAGTCTCAGCAGAGAACAAAGTAGCGCGTTCGAAACACCTTGGCTTAGCTGGATTGGTCAGTGGAGCTTTACTGCACAAATGGCTAAGCTTGAATCAACCCGAGTTGTACCTGATGCATTATTATGGAGTACTCGTTTAAATCTTCGTCCAATTCAACAATTAGAAATTGGCTTTAGTTGGTCAGCACAATGGGCTGGCAAGGGACAACCCAGTTCAGCAGGCGACTTTTTTGATTTAATAACCGGCGGAGGTGAATGTGTTGATGGCACTAATGATTGCGATGGCGAGCTCATTACTCGTTTAGGTAATCAACTCGCGGGTTTTGATATTCGTTGGTCGGACACTTTTTTTAATCAACCTTATGCGGTATATGCAAGCACGATTGGTGAAGATACCAGTGGCGGCATTAAGCCAGTAGACAGAGGTTATCTTGGTGGAATACAAACCACGACTCGCATTTATAATCAGAATATTTTATTTAACCTAGAATACACTGATACTGGCGTAGCATGTTCTGCCACATCAGCAACTGAAAACTGCTTCTATGAGCACAGTATTTATAATTCAGGGTATCGTTACCATGGTCGCCCTATCGGCTCTACCTATGATAATGATGCGCAATCGCTAGTGTTAACCGTACTTGGGCAACTCTCAAGCGGAACTGACTGGCAAGTAAAATTACGTGATGTAGACTACAACAGCGACAACAGTGATAGAACCCCAAATAACCCAGACTTAGGTAACTCGATTACCAAAACAGCATTTAGCTCTAAACAGCTTGAAGTACGTTACAGAATGCTTGCTATGGGGGGGCGCTTAACCCTTGGCGGATTTGCCTCTAATAACGATGGAGCAGAAAACGATACGTCTGCATTTGCAAAGTTCGAATATAATTTTTAGTTTTGCAAGTATTAAAAAAAGGGGGATAAACCAAAGTTTATCCCCTTTTTTATTTCACTAGGGCCTGTTGACCTTTGCGGATTAATATTTGTTCAAACTAGGGGCAGTTTAATCGCGGCGCGAGGTTTGTAACCTAGCGGGCTAAGTAAAAACCGAGCAACAAAGAGTAAATTGCCCCTAGGCAGAACCCTTTGGGCAGCGCCTGTTTGGCATTAATGCTACGTTATCGCCTATTAATGGGGAATAACCACACCACATAGACTCTGCCTTGCCTAAATACCAAACAGACTGCTGCAAATTTAATCTTCAAAGATTAACAGGCCCTTAAACTAGCTTTTTATTTTGCTAATCACTTTTGATGTAGAGCAACCATCTAAAAACTCAAGCACTTCTACTTTTCCGCCATGACGCAACACATGCTCAGCACCAGCGATTTGCTCAACGGTGTAATCACCACCTTTAACAAGAATATCTGGGCTAATTTGCTCAATTAGCTTTGCTGGTGTGTCATTTTCATCCTCACTGCCAAACGGAATAACCCAATCAACAGAGGCTAATGCACTTAGTACCATAGCACGCTCATCTAATGGGTTAATTGGGCGCTCAGGACCTTTTAAACGGGCAATAGATTCATCGTTATTTAAACCAACCACTAATCTATCACCACGCGCTTTAGCTTGCGCTAAATAGCGCACATGGCCTGCATGCAAAATATCAAAACAACCATTAGTAAATACAATGGTTTCTCCATTTTGCTTTGCAAATTCAATATGCTGTAATACATCATCAAATGGGGTTTGATAATGCTCGCCAGTGGTTTGTAAGTATTGACCTAACTTGCGGCTCAACTCTTCAGGAGAAACAGTAGCCGCTCCCAATTTACTTACTGCAATACCGGCTGCTAAGTTTGCAATTTCGACTGCATCTTTGGCGGTCATACCCGCACCTAGCATTACAGCTAATGTAGCAATAACAGTATCGCCCGCACCGGTTACATCGCTTACTTCAAGTTGTTGCGCTGCAAAGTCATGCTTTTGCGTTGCATTAATTAGCGACATACCTTGCTCTGAACGGGTAAGTAACATCGCCTTTATACCCGCATCACTAATGAGGTTTCGTGCACTACTTGCAAGTGTCTCTTCTGAGCCCACTTGCCCGCCGGCTAATTTAAATTCATTTAAATTAGGGGTTATATAATCAGCACCGCGATATAACTCTAAATCAGATGATTTAGGATCAACAAGCACGGTTTTTCCTGCTTTTTTGGCCACACTTATCATCTCTTTTATCAGCGATAGCGAGCCTTTGTTGTAATCAGAAAATACAATAAAGTCGTAATCACTGAGCACCAGCTCTAATCGATTTAATAACAACTGGCTATGAGACTCATTAAAAGCCTCTTCTAAATCTAAACGCACCACTTGTTGATGACGACTGATCACCCGCATTTTAGAAATAGTCGGCAAATCGCATACACTCACAAGCTGTGAATTTATTTTTTCACCCTCTAGAATGTTTTCTAAAATTTGTCCGCTTTCATCCTCGCCAATTAGGCCAAGTAAACCCACTTTGCCATCTAGTCGGGCTATATTTTTAGCTACATTAGCGGCACCACCAGCTTTGTCTTCAAATTTACTGACTTTTACAACGGGTACTGGTGCCTCCGGCGAAATACGGCCAGAATCACCATACCAGTAGCGATCGAGCATAACATCGCCAACCACTAGAATACGTGCTGCTGATAAGTTTTTTAATAGCGATAAATCCATTATTGCTGCTCCGCAACAACCATATCCATGGCTTCACACAGCCAATGGCCAATAAACATGTGCGCCTCTTGAATACGGGCTGTTTCATCATTTTTAATAATAATAGGTAACTTGGCGATGTCTTTTACTTTACCTCCATCGCGACCTGTAAATGCAACAGTGAACGCTCCTATTTTATTAGCGGCTTCTAATGCTAAATTAATATTATTACTGGTACCCGATGTAGTTAAGCCAATTACGATATCTTCAGGTTTACATAGCGCCTGTACTTGGCGTTCAAATACTGTGTCAAAATGATAGTCATTACTGTGCGCTGTTAAAATAGAGGTGTCTGTGGTTAGAGCAATAGACGCTAACGGCCCTCGCTCTAACTTATAACGTACCACAAACTCTGCAGCCAAATGCTGAGCATCAGCCGCACTGCCGCCATTGCCAAACCAAACAACCTTACCACCAGCTTGTAAAGCACTATGACATGCTTCTAACAACTGCATTACCTCTTGATGATACGCCTCCATGGTTTCGAACAATACTTGGTGGCGATTTAAACTTTCTAGGTAGCTAGTTGCCACTGAATCTATAATTGACATGAGATATTCCTCTTGGAACTGAAATGGCAGGAAAAATTAATTTCATTATTCCATAATTTTATAGCCAAATCACCTCTATATAACTAAATTAAAGCACGGGTAGAAAGTTATTATTCAGATAAAGAAGGGTTTTATCGTTGTTACCTTTTTCAAGTTGCTATTTTATATTTGTGTATTTAGAAAAAAACGATTTCACGTTAAACTAGCGCCACTTTCATTTACATAAAGCAACAGTATGGCACGCATTTTTTATTCACTCGCATTAATTATTATTAGCCCACTGATTGTATTTTACTTATATGTATTAAGAGGTAAAAAAAACGCAGGATATCGCGCTCACTTTAAGGAACGTTTTGGCTTCATAAGCCGCGCTTTATTTTCAAACAACAATAAACCGGTTGTATTTCATTGTGCTTCTGTGGGCGAGGTGTTAGCTGCCACCCCTTTAATAAAAGCCCTACAACATGAGCAACCGCAGTTAAATATTTTAATTACCTGCAATACCCCAACAGGACGAGAGCAAGTTACCGCACAGTTTAAACAAAGCGCTGCTGTTAGCTATTTACCCATTGATTTTCCTATGGCCACCACTCGCTTTTTAAAACGAGTAAAGCCGCAATTACTCTGTATTTTAGAAACTGAACTCTGGCCGAACTTAATGGCTAATGCGCACAAACAAAATATACCTGTATTGGTTGTTAACGCACGGCTATCTGAAAAGTCACAGCAAGGCTACGAAAAAGTGGCCCAGCTAACTCGCAGTATTATGCAATCAATTACCGCACTCGCAAGTCACGACAAAACCGATGCAAGTCGCTTTATTGAATTAGGACTACCCGCTGAAAAAAGCCATGTAACGGGATCTATAAAATTTGATATTACCCCAACCACTGCGCAACTCAATAAAGTCGCCTCTTTACAGCAAGATTATAAAAAAGCAGAACGCTTTATATGGGTTGCAGGTTCTACACACCCTATAGAGCATGAGTTTATTTTAGCAGCCCACCAGCAAATACTAGAAACACATCCTGACGCTTTACTGATCATTGCGCCACGTCATCCCGAGCAATTTGATAAAGTTGCAGAGTTGCTGACTCACTCGAATCTAAGCTTTAGTCGTCGCAGTCAAAAAAGTTACAACAATGAACAAGTTGTATTAGCCGACACATTAGGTGAATTACAATATCTATACGGTGCCGCTAATATTAGTTTTATCGGTGGCAGTTTAATTCGTCGTGGTGGCCATAATCCATTAGAGTCGGCAGCTTTTTCTGTGGGTGTACTTACCGGCCCTCATACCTACAACTTTGACCATGTTTACCCTGAACTTATTAAACTCAAAGGCGCCCATGTGGTTGAAAATACTGACGAACTGGTGCTTGCATTGCTTCGCTTAATTAAAAACACCAAAGCGTGTGATATTCTTGGCAGTAAAGCAGCTCAGTGCGTTGCTAAAAACCAAGGCGCTATTGCCAAAACGCTTGCCATTATAACTCCTTATTTAGAGCCAAAATCGTGACCAACTTAGCTATATCTCAAACCCGTGAATGGGTAAGCGCTGTGATTGTAAAATACAACTTTTGTCCATTTGCTCGTAAAGAAGTTGAAAATAACTGTATTCACTACACTATTAGTAATGCCTCAAAAATTGATGATGCCGTAATGGATATGCTTGAGCAATGTACCCAGCTTGACCGGGATCCTCAGCGTGAAACCACTTTATTAATATTTGATAATGGCTTTACTGATTTTGAAAATTTTTTAGACCTTGTTGACTTAGCCAATGCGCTATTAGTTGCACAAGGATTTGAGGGAAAGTACCAAATTGCAAACTTTCATCCTGACTATGTTTTTGCTGATAGTGATGAAGATGACGCTGCAAATTATACTAACCGCTCGCCCTTTCCTACTTTACACTTAATACGTGAGGCAAGTATGAGCGCGGCACTAGATGAATACAATGAGCCAGAGTCAATTCCTGAACACAATATCAACTTAGCGCGCCGAAAAGGCATTCACTTTTGGCAGCAGCTACTTGAAAATTGCAAAAAACCGAGCGCATAAGCTCGGTTTCTGGTTTTTAATAATGCACATAGTTATTTTTTTACCCACTCACCATTAACTTCAACGAAATGCCCTGCTTGGGTTTTTTCAATGGTTTTTGCCGCCGCTAATGCTTCTACTTGAGCAAGTGACAAGTTGTTCTTTTTCGCAAGTTTTAAATATTGTGCTTTGCGCTTTGCGTTAATTTCATCAACAACCGCTTTAGCCTCTGCATTTTGTACAACCAAACCTAAATAACCTGAGCTATCTTCACCCACAAGCCCTTGGTTTTTAGCATCATCTAAACTGATTGCCCAAGCAGAAAATGACAATAAAGCGGCACTTAAAAGTGTGATCACGTTTAACTTTTTATTTTTTAATAAACTCATAATTGCTCCTTAGAATAACTCACTGTCATCGCTAAATAAATCATCTAGCTCTTTATCAACCTTTACGCGAATTTCATGATCAACCTTCACATTTAAATTAATGGTGATAGGCTCTTTCGCTGCCACTTCAACGCGGTGCGTACATGCACTAAGCAACCCCAGTGCTGTAAGTATTATCAGCCATTTAGTCATTTTTAGTTCCTTTTGTTGAATACTCTTGTTCAACTTTTTGAGTAATTTCATCACTTAAGCGCAATGCTCTTAAGAGTGTAAAAACATTTTCTTCATGGTTGTAATTAAAGTTAACTTGCTGCGCCTGTTCCTTATTGTATCCCTTTAAGTTTACACCTAAATAAAGCCAACCGTCAGGCTTTAAGTCAACACTACTGTTTAAGCTCTGAATGTCTAAATCCTCTAATAAGCTTAAAATCGGGCCCAGCTCTTGTTGCTGAGCTTTAACTGCATCAAAAGCAGCATTATCAGTAATAACTAGCTTACCTGTCCCTTGGTTAGATAACTCACCGGATTTTACCGAAATACCTTGTTGATCTATGTAAACGGGTAAGCGGCCATTCACTCGACCTGTTAGTGTAATGCCTGATTTATCATCTAAGGTAATAAGTTTACTCGCATCAATATTTTCAAATGTGGCCAATGAACGCTGCGCTTTTTCCGTCACTTTGTAGCTATCCAAAGCAAAACGACCACCCAGTACATCTGCAGTTATTCTTTCAGCGCGAGCAATAGAGTTCTCAACACTAAAATTACCGACAATGTTACTCACAACAGCACCTGCTCGTAGCTCATTTAATTCAAATGTAGTAGGAGCCACATTAAGCTGCCCTGAATCATAAGAACCCGTTAAGCGACTGCTAAAATGCTTAGCTAAATAATCGTTATATAAGCCACTTACTTGTTCTACTTGAAATGTAAACTCAGCCTGCTGTAAATTAACATCTCCGCGAACAACCCCATTAAAGCTACCGTCGGTCAGCGTGGCTAATGGTTTAAACTGCTGTAAAACAGGGTTAAATTTAGTCACAGCTTGATCTGCAACTGTTATCTCAAATGGGTGTTCCACAGCAGATATGTGGTGACTGGCTACCAATTCAATACCATCAATAAATACATGATGTGAGGCTTGAAGCGCCCGACTTTGCAAGCCTTTAGAGCTTATGCGAATATTACTTAGGTTTAAAAAGTCACTGTTAAGTTGGGTAAGTTTAGTTTCACTGTTTAAATCGACAAATAATTCGCCAACAGCCAAACTAGAAAATGCTGATAATTGATTATTTACGCCACGCATTTGGTATTGCTCGTAAGCCACTGAGCGTAATTGGCTATTTAGGCTAGCGTTGATATTTTGTTTATCATCAAGCTCAGCACTAAACTGCGCCTTGTAGCCCTTTACTGTTAATTTATCAAAACTAAGCTCAGCAAAAGTCACCTCACTAGTTATTTTTGCATTTTGCTGACGCTGTAAAACATTCTCTATTTGAAATAGGCCAGTGCTTGCTACCTTTTTAGCTGATGCGGGTAAAAAGTCTGGCAGCTCATCGACGTTTAATTGGTAGTTGCCATCTACAGCCAAATTATTTAAAGCTGCCTCTATTTCTATATGCTTAATACCTTCGCTGATAAACAATAACTTAATATTGCCTTTAGCATACTCTAACGGTTGCTGAACATTAATTGCTAGGTTTTTCAGGCTGAGCTTCGTTTGACTATTTTTAGTGTTTAATAGCATTGACGGCATAACAAGTTGTCCGTTTTCAAGCTTTACCGTATCACTGAGCATCAATTGCCACTTTAACGGCAGCTGCTTGGCTATAAATTCACGCTGTGATTGATTGTTTATAAGCGCCAAACAATCGCTATCAAACGTTACCAAACTGCTTAATTGCTGTGCATTTAACAAAGCTTTTTTATCGTTAAAATGATAGTACATATTCATATTACCAAAAGCATTTAGCGTTACTGGGCATTTACTAAACTGCTGTGTAAAATCAGCATCTATGTTTGATTTTATATCAACGGATAACCCATCGAAGATGAAGTCATGCTCACTGTTTAATGAAAGCGCGGGCATCGGCTTTATCTTTGTTAATATTCCATCAGCTACCTTAAAATGACCAGTAATTTTATGATTGCTGACTGTTATCTCGGCAATTGCATCACCTGAAATCACAAATGTATTTAACTTCTCTTCACCAATGCTAAAAACTAGTTCATCATGAAGTTGTGGGTGGGTAATTAACAATCTTTTGATATCAATTTTAGGCCGTTGCTTGGGTAAATTAAGTGCCAGCTTTTTGAAGGAATTATTACTTGCTGAGACACTCTCGCTATCATTTAAACGAAGATTAGCGCGGCCAACTGTTATTTTTTTTGTATCAGCCACAATGCCACCAAGCTCAATTTGATGGCCTTGGTAAGCCAAACATAATCGGTTTACCTCTAAGCTAATATTTGAGTTTAGTGACCAATCTAAACAATGTAGTTCAACACCAGATTGGCTCAAAGATGACGCTATAGCCCATTGAGTTATAGGCATACGAAATACATAACCCAGTGTTAAAACACTCAGAAATAAAAACACGATTCCCCATGCGATGCGTTTGATCATACTATCCTTAATTTGAACCTTGAACCTTGAACCTTGAACAGTCTAAACAAAAAAGGCTGCACAAGGCAGCCTTTTTTATTTTACATCCAGATCATGAATCTAGTGTGTATATTAACCTACATTTTTACGCGCATTACGGAACATACGCATCCATGGGCTATCCTCTTTCCACTCATCTGGGTGCCAAGAGTTAGCAACAGTACGAAATACACGCTCTGGATGTGGCATCATTACAGTTGCACGACCATCTGTTGATGTAATACCGGTGATACCTTCTGGCGAGCCGTTCGGGTTCGCTGGGTATTGCGTTGTAGGGTTGCCGTAGTTATCAACAAATTTAACCGCTACAGTACCACTTGCAAGTGCTGCTTTTGTTGCTGCTTCGTTTGCAAACTCTGCATGGCCTTCACCATGAGATACCGCAATTGGCATCCGCGAGCCCGCCATACCATTAAAGAATACCGATGGATTCTCTTGTATTTCAACTAAGCTAAAGCGTGCTTCAAAACGCTCTGACTTGTTCGTTACAAAGCGTGGCCAATGCTCAGTACCTGGGATCAACTCTTTTAATGTTGATAGCATTTGACAACCGTTACATACCCCTAAGCTAAAGGTGTCTTTACGGTGGAAGAAACTTTGGAATTGATCGCGTGCCATGTCATTAAACAATATTGACTTAGCCCAACCTTCACCCGCACCAAGCACATCACCGTAAGAGAAACCACCACACGCCACTAAACCTTTGAACTGTTCAAGCGTTAAACGACCTTCTAAAATATCGCTCATGTGCACATCAACCGCTGCAAAGCCCGCACGGTTAAATGCAGCTGCCATTTCTAAATGAGAGTTTACACCTTGCTCACGTAAAATAGCCATTTGCGGTTTAGCACCAGTTGCAATATATGGAGCTGCAACATCTTCATTTAAATCAAAGTTAAGTTTTACATTTAAGCCAGGATCTTTTGCGTCAAACTTAGCGTCAAACTCTTGCTTAGCACAATCTGGGTTATCACGACGCGCTTGCATTTGATACGTTGTTTCGGCCCAAATTGTACGAAGTTCAGTACGAGTATGATTAAGTACTGTTTGCTCACCACGATTAAACACTATGTTATCGTCGTTATTTAGCGAGCCAATCACATGACTAATTGCGGCAACTCCATGCTGCTCAAATACCGCATTTACAGCCTCTAAATCGCTATTCGCTACTTGAATTACAGCACCTAGCTCTTCGTTATAAAGCGCTTCAATATCAGAGCCGGTCAAAGTCGCTAAATCAACGGTAACACCGGTGTGACCGGTAAACGCCATTTCAGCGATAGTGGTAAATAAACCACCGTCTGAACGGTCATGGTACGCAAGCAACTTGCTATCAGCGACTAGCGCTTGCATTGCGTTGTAAAAACCTTTTAGTAGCTCTGGGCTATCTACATCAGGTGTTGTATCACCTAATTGCTTATAAACCTGAGCAAGGCTTGATGCGCCCAGTCGGTTTTTGCCCTCGCCTAAGTCAACTAAAATAAGCGATGTATCGCCTTTATCTGTTCGTAACTGTGGGGTCACTGTTTTACGTACGTCTTCAACACGACCAAACGCAGTGATAATAAGCGATAACGGGGATGTTACAGATTGCTCTGTAGCATCATCTTCATTCTTCCATGTCGTTTTCATCGACATAGAATCTTTACCTACAGGAATTGTTAACCCAAGTGCCGGACATAACTCTTCACCCACCGCTTTTACTGCTTCGTATAAACCGGCATCTTCTCCTGGGTGTCCCGCTGCGGCCATCCAGTTTGCAGATAACTTAATATTTTCAAGAGAGCCAATGTTTGCACAGGCAATATTCGTTAACGATTCTGCCACGGCTAAACGCGCTGAAGCGCCATAGTTAAGTAGTGCTGCAGGCGTACGTTCACCCAGTGACATTGCTTCACCATGGTAAGTGTCATACGTTGCTGCGGTTACTGCACAGTTAGCTACTGGTACTTGCCATGGGCCTACCATTTGATCGCGTGCTACTAAACCTGTTACCGAGCGATCGCCAATAGTAATGAGGAAGGTTTTTTCAGCAATGGTTGGTAAACGTAATAAACGTTCTGCAGCATCAGCAGCACTGATATTTTCAACGTCGAGTGCTTTACCTAATACTTGTTGTGATGTTACATCACGATGCATTTTAGGTGCTTTCCCTAATAAAACATCGAGCGGTAAATCAACAGGATTATTTTCAAAGTGACTATCAGCAACCGTTAAATGAGGCTCTGCAGTTGCTTCACCAATAACCGCATATTGCGCTCTTTCACGCTTACAAATAGCTTCAAAACGATCAAAATCTTCAACAGCAACAGCGAGTACATAGCGCTCTTGCGATTCATTACACCAAATTTCGTGTGGTGCCATGCCCGGTTCATCATTTGGGATATTGCGAAGCTGAAATTTACCGCCACGTCCACCGTCACTAACAAGTTCAGGGAATGCGTTAGATAAACCACCTGCACCCACATCATGAATAAACGCAATTGGATTTGCATCACCTAGCTGCCAACACTTGTCGATGACTTCTTGGCAACGACGTTCCATTTCTGGGTTTTCACGCTGTACAGAGGCAAAATCTAAATCTTCATTTGATTGACCCGATGCCATACTTGATGCAGCGCCACCGCCTAAGCCAATGTTCATTGCAGGGCCGCCTAGTGCAATGAGTTTTGCACCAACTGGAATATCGCCTTTTTGAACATGATCAGCACGGATATTACCTAAACCACCGGCAAGCATAATTGGCTTGTGGTAACCACGCACCTCTTCACCATTGTGACTGGTCACTTTTTCTTCGTAAGTACGGAAATAACCTAATAAATTAGGACGTCCAAACTCGTTATTAAACGCAGCACCACCTAATGGGCCTTCAGTCATAATATCTAGGGCATTAACAATACGGCCTGGTTTACCAAAATCACTTTCCCAAGGTTGTTCAAAACCAGGAATACGTAAATTAGATACAGTAAAGCCCACTAAACCCGCTTTTGGTTTTGAACCACGACCAGTTGCGCCCTCATCGCGAATCTCACCGCCCGATCCTGTTGCCGCACCAGAGAAAGGAGCAATAGCCGTTGGGTGGTTATGGGTTTCAACCTTCATTAAAATTTCAATGTCTTCTTGGTGATACGCATATTCACCTTGTGCATTCGGGAAGAAGCGACCCGCCTTTGAGCCTTTCATTACGGCTGCATTATCTTTATAGGCAGATAATACATTCTCAGGATTATGCTCAAAGGTGTTTTTAATCATTTTGAACAACGACTTTGGTTGTTCAATGCCATCGATAGTCCAATCAGCATTAAATATTTTATGACGGCAATGCTCTGAGTTCGCTTGAGCAAACATAAACAGTTCAATATCGTTAGGGTTACGCCCTAACTTAATAAAGTTTTCAACTAAATAATCAATTTCATCATCAGCAAGCGCAAACCCTTGCTCTATATTTGCTGCGGCTAATGCTTCACGGCCGCCACCTAAAATATCAACTGATGACATTGGACGAGGTGCATCGCTGCGAAATAACTGCGCGGCATCTTCTAATTTACTGTGAGTAGCTTCAGTCATGCGGTCATGAAGAAGTGCTGCAACTTGTGCTAACTGTTCTGCACTTAAATCACCTTCAATATAGTAAGCAATACCGCGCTCTACGCGATGAACTTGTTTAAGCCCACAGTTATGAGCGATATCTGTCGCTTTTGAAGCCCATGGCGAGATTGTACCAGGGCGAGGCGTTACTAATACCAACTGACCTGCTGGCGCATGCTCAGCAATTGTTGGGCCGTAGGTTAATAACTTTTCAAGTTTGGTGTGCTCATCAGTGTTTAATGGCGATGTTAAATCGGCAAAGTGAGCGTATTCGGCATATACATTGGTGACAGGAAGTTGCGATTGTTGGCAACGCGCTAAAATTTTATTAACTCTGAACTCTGAAAGTGCTGGTGCACCACGAAGGATCAACATAAGTAATTTCACCCGGGGTTAGGGATTGAACGATATTTTAGGCGCGTATTATAGTCCAAATTACTCTCAGATTTAACTCAAAAATGCGCTTTTCATTAAATTAACTTTTTCTTTTTGTTTACACCTATTTTTTACTCACTGCGATTAAACGACAAGTGACGTAATCAGTAAGTTTTGTTATAACAGGAGATACGATGCTAAAGAGGCGAATATGTTGAAGATAAAGCTAATAACAATCATTACGTTAGTCATACTTTTGTGTGCATGTAATACACAAGAGCAATCAACACAGCTTGCCCAAATCAAATCTGAAAACAAAATTCGTATTGGTACACTTGCCAGTGCAAGTAATTACTATCAAGCCGTTCAAGGGGAGCAAGGATTTGAATTTGAGCTCTCTCAAGCGTTTGCAGACTACTTAGGGGTAGAGCTTGAAATTGTACCCTTTTTTAATTTATCCGAAATGTTTGCGCGCTTGGACAGTGGTGACCTCGATTTAATTGCCTCAGGGCTTACCTACAATAAAGTACGTGCTGAGCGCTATCGCTATGGCCCTACATACAGAACAATTAGTCAAAAATTAGTCTTTAAACAAGGCCGTGAACGCCCTCGTGATTTTGATGATTTAACCGGAAACTTCACCGTTATCGCTAAAAGTAGCCATTCATTAACATTAGAAGAAATTCAACAAACCAACCCAAACTTAAGCTGGAATGAAACCGAAGAGTTTGATGAAGAAGAATTACTGCAAGCAGTTATTGACGGTGAAATAGATTACACCTTAGCGGATTCTCATACTTTAGCGCTATTTCGTCGCTATCACCCTAATTTAAGTATTGGCTTTTCAGTTACCCGAAATGATTCAATTGCATGGATACTAAGAAAGTCGAATGATGATTCCCTATACGCATTATTAGTCCCCTTTTTTGGTGAAGCAAAACAAAATAATCAACTTTATGTGCTCGAAGAAAAATACTTCGGTCATGTCCGCCAGTTTAATTACGTTAATACTTTGGCCTATATAGATGCAATTAAAGAAACACTGCCTAAATATCAACCTTGGTTTATGCAATATGCAGGTAGCCTAGATTGGCGCTTACTGGCGGCATTAAGTTATCAAGAGTCGATGTGGAACCCGCGTGCTAAGTCACCAACCGGTGTGCGTGGTATTATGATGCTAACAAGACGCACAGCAAAACAAGTCGGTGTAACAAACCGCTTAGAACCAGAGCAAAATATACGCGGTGGTGCACAATACTTAGCAAAATTAATTAAACGCGTCCCGGATCGAATCCCTCAACCGGATCGTACTTGGCTTGCACTTGCCGCCTATAATGTAGGTTGGGGACACGTTAACGATGCCCGTATTATTACCGAGCAACAGGGAGCTAGCCCTGATAAATGGGCTGACGTTAAAAAGCGCTTACCACTGTTAGTAAAAAAACGTCACTATCGTAATACCCGTTATGGCTATGCTCGCGGTGATGTGGCTGTGACTTACGTTGATAATATACGCCGCTATTACGATGCGCTTGTTTGGCTTGATGAAAATAATGCAATGGCGCCGATTACCTCAACAAATGAAACAGAAGATAAAATCGTTAAACCAGATGATTCAGAGCAACGTACAAGTAATTCCGCTGAGGAAAAAAAATAAATACGCTGCTTAGTAATTAACTGAACATCAGAAAATCAAATAGTTGTTTACTTGTAATCAATTATTCAATAATCTGGCTTAATTGTATAAAATTTTGTGTCATTACCAAGCACATAAGGATAAGTCATGCTTAAACGTAGACGTACACATCAACTTAAACGTTGTATAAAGCACTCAACCGCCACTCGTCGTCGAGTGATGTTAAGAAATTTACATAAAAAAATAATTTGGCGCCGCCGCATGTTTGCTATGCAGCAAATGGCTGAATTAGACGCCTTAATAGCAGCAGCTGACTAATCGCTGTTACTATTACGAGCGGCCTGCTTTGCCGCCTTTATTTGTGCTCGGCGACGCTTAAAAAAACTAGAAATAGTCTCTGCACATTGTGTTTCTAATACCCCACCCGTTATTTCTACCTGATGGTTTAAACGAGGTTCTTGTAAAAGGTTCATAATTGAACCAGCAGAACCCGTTTTAGCATCGGCTGCACCAAATACTAAGCGTTTAATTCGGCTATGTACTAATAAACCTGCGCACATAGAGCATGGCTCTAGCGTGACGTAAAGAGTACAGTCAATTAAGCGGTAATTATTAAGTGCTTTTCCGGCTTCACGTACCGCTATCATCTCAGCATGAGCCGACGGGTCATTATCAGTAATTGAGCGATTATAGCCTGCGCTAATAAGCTGATTATCTCTAACAATTATAGCCCCTACCGGGATCTCATCTAGCTGCTCCGCTTGTTTTGCATACACAAGCGCTTGTTCCATCCAATATTGGTCGTCAAATGGCTCTATCATTATTATTACTTAACTATTTTTTATGCCGTAATTATACCAACTTAGCGCAATAAAATGCGTCATTGATCACTTAATTGCAAAAATAAAACAAATTTAAGTGGTTTGTCATGGCTCATAAGGCAGGATTTACGCTATAATCTCACGCTTTTTTTATTTAGCTCACAACACGGGTAGCAAATGAAATTTCCTGGACGCCGCAGGCATAAACATTATTTTCCAGTGGAAGCCAAAGATCCACTGACCAATCAACTTAACGCCACTGAGCGATTACACCGCAGCTATATTACGGGGATCGATCAAATCGTTGTTGATATAGAAGCTAAGGTTGACCAAGCTTTTCTCGATGAATTTCAATTGCGCCGAGGGATGTCGCAAGTTATAGATAATGACATCACCAATGCTTTATACGATCGCTTAAAACTAAACGACATGGTCGATTACGAATTCGCAGGCGGAACCGTTGGCAATACGATGCACAACTATTCCGTACTTGCTGATGACCGTTCGGTGCTATTAGGTGTAATGAGTGAAAACATAAAAATAGGCAGTTATGCTTATCGCTTTTTATGTAATAACTCAAGTCGCGTAGACCTAGACTACTTACAGCCTGTAGATGGCCCTATAGGCCGCTGTTTCACATTGATTGATGAAACGGGTGAACGCACCTTTGCCATTAGTGCTGGCCTGATGAATTACCTAAAGCCAGAGTCAATTGATAGAGAGCTAATAGAAGGCTCATCAGCATTAGTCATCAGTGCTTATTTAATGCGTACTCAAGGCGATGAAACCATGACCGAAGCGACCATGCAAGCAATCAAGTATGCTAACGATGCAGATGTACCGGTTGTATTAACACTCGGTACTAAGTTTCTTATCGAGCAGGATCCTACATGGTGGGCTAACTTTGTAGAAAAGCATGTTGATATCCTTGCTATGAACGAAGAAGAAGGCCAAGCAATTACTGGATTTGAAGATCCATTACTAGCTGCCGACAAAGCATTAGACTGGGTTGATTTAGTAATTTGTACTGCCGGTGAAAAAGGCTTATTTATGGCCGGTTTTGTTGATGACAGTTTCAAACGCGAAACAGAGTATCCACTTTTGCCTGGTGCTATCCCTGATTTTAATCGTTATGAGTTTTCACGTGCAATGCGTAAAGTTGACTGTGAAAACCCAATAAAGGCATATAGTCATACTGCTCCGTTTATGGGCGGGCCTGACTCGATTAAAAATACCAACGGCGCTGGTGATTGTGCTTTAGCCGCTGTATTACATGACTTATCAGCGAATGTTTATCATAAGCTGAACGTTGCTAATTCAGCAAAACATCAGCAACAAGCGATTACCTACTCTTCGCTCGCTCAAATCAGTAAATACGCCAACCGTGCAAGTTACGAAGTGCTGGTTCAGCATTC
The DNA here is from genome assembly GCF_023161865.1 of Pseudoalteromonas sp. 2CM36K. Lineage (NCBI taxonomy): Bacteria > Pseudomonadati > Pseudomonadota > Gammaproteobacteria > Alteromonadales > Pseudoalteromonadaceae > Pseudoalteromonas > Pseudoalteromonas sp. 2CM36K. Next base: position 2,439 of record NZ_JALNTK010000001.1, on the reverse strand, counting down.
TCCACGCTTATCACGTGGCTTACCAGAGCGCGAAGATTGTTTAGAGCAAGTGTATTGGGATCAATAAAATCCCAAAGCACTCAGCGTACTAAAATATAGATATATCAAGCTTTTTAGATAGCAGCTCTAATGCTGCTATTCCTGCCACCGAGTTACCAAAAGAGTTTAATCCTGGGGAATACACTGCCACAGTAAACCTATTCGGTAATACCGCCAATATAGTCCCAGAAACCCCTGATTTTCCAGGCATCCCCACTCGATAACCAAAATCACCCGCCGCATCATATAAACCACTAGTAAATAACAACGAGTTTAGTTGCTTATTTTGACGGCTAGAAAGCACTCGTTTAGAAGAGCTGTAGTCTATCCCTTTATTAGCTAAAAAGTTGTACGCCTTAGCAAGTTCAATACAATTAAGTTCTATGGCACAAAAATTAAAGTATGACCAAAGCACATCATCCACTTCATTCTCAAAGTTGCCGAATGATTTCATTAAGTGTGCCATTGCCGCATTTCTATGCCGAAACTCATATTCTGAGTTAGCCACTTGCTTATCAATTACGATACTTCGATTACCTGATAAATCGCGAAATGTTTCAAGCATAGAGTGCATTGGAGCTGATAAACGACTATACAAAGCATCACAGGTAACAATCGCTCCCGCATTAATGAACGGGTTGCGTGGTATGCCTTTTTCAAACTCAAGCTGTGTCAGTGAATTAAACGCTGTTCCTGAGGGCTCTTTACCCACTCTACTCCATAATTCATCGCCATAACGTTGCAGCGCTAATGTCAGAGTCATTACTTTAGAAACTGATTGAATAGTAAAACGTTGTTCGCAATCACCCGCGCAAAATATCTCCCCCTCAGTGGTGTAAATGGCAATAGAAAACTGCTCAAGATCAACTTCAGCAAGAGCAGGGATATAATCAGCAACCTTACCTTGGCTCAATAAAGGTTTAACCTCTTGAGTTATCTCATTTAGCACTCGTTGATAATCACTGGTTGGCAATAGACACCTCAATAATATGCAAAGTTAAAATCAAATTTTAACACGTAGGATCTATAACTGCATGAGAATGTTAAGTCTATAAGTTATTAGTAATCTGATAGGAAGCATATACATGATGAGATTAGCGGACAGTCTATTTTTTAAGATATTGCGTAATTCATCTTCAAATTTAAAACAATAAAAAACCAGCATTTTGCAGTAACGTGGTTCTGTTATTTGAAGCCAGTGCGCTAATTTATAGCGACAATACAATAGAACATCCCACTATTCTGTTTAGATCCAAGCTGTTTTGTTTGATGTATAGGAATACGAATGCCATGGAGCACAGGATATGCAAGAGCGGCCACTACTAAGTTCCATATACAGTCTTGGCTTGATGTTTTACTTTATCTCAGACAACAAAAAACCCGTTACATTGCTGTAACGGATTTCTCTTATTTGGATCGTGGTAATGTCATGGTGCCCACAGCAGTAGAAAGTCACATAGCAAATGCAACAGTGGCCTTGTGCGGGGCTTGCCTTCGAGCTGTTTAGGAATACGAATGCCGTAGAGCACAGGATGTACGAGAAAGGCCACTACTGAGTTCGGCATGGGCTCTTGGCTATTTATTAAATCCCAAGCAACAAAAAACCCGTTACATTGCTGTAACGGGTTTCTCTTATTTGGATCCTGGTAATGTCATGGTGCCCACAGCAGTAGAAAGTCACATAGCAAATGCGACAGTGGCCTTGTGCGGGGCTTGCCTTCGAGCTGTTTAGGAATACAAATGCCGTGGAGCACAGGATGTACGAGAAAGTCCACCACTGAGTTCGGCATGGGCTCTTGGCTATTTATTAAATCCCAGGCAGCAAAAAACCCGTCACATCGCTGTAACGGGTTTCTCTTATTTGGATCGTGGTAATGTCATGGTGCCCACAGCAGTAGAAAGTCACATAGCAAATGCGACAGTGGCCTTGTGCGGGGCTTGCCTTCGAGCTGTTTAGGAATACGAATGCCATGGAGCACAGGATGTACGAGAAAGGCCACCACTGAGTTCGGCATGGGCTCTTGGCTATTTATTAAATCCCAGACAGCAAAAAAAACTCGTCACATCGCTGTAACGGGTTTCTCTTATTTGGATCGTGGTAATGTCATGGTGCCCACAGCAGTAGAAAGTCACATAGCAAATGCGACAGTGGCCTTGTGCGGGGCTTGCCTTCGAGCTGTTTAGGAATATGAATGCCATGGAGCACAGGATATGCAAGAGCGGCCACTACTAAGTTCCATATACAGTCTTGGCTTGATGTTTTACTTTATCTCAGACAACAAAAAACCCGTTACATTGCTGTAACGGGTTTCTTTAATTAGATCCTGGTAATGTCCTACTTTCACATAGCAAATGCTACACTATCATCGGCGCTGTTTCGTTTCACTACTGAGTTCGGCA
>NZ_JALNTK010000019.1:0-101610 GCF_023161865.1 Pseudoalteromonas sp. 2CM36K | reverse complement strand
TCAGTAGTGAAACGAAACAGCGCCGATGATAGTGTAGCATTTGCTATGTGAAAGTAGGACATTACCAGGCTCCAAATTGAGAAAGCCCGACTAGCAATAGTCGGGCTTTTTTACGTCTGGAATAAAGTGAAAATATGGGTTCGAGGTATAAGGGTAAATGTGAGTCTAAGGCTTAACGATGATCCTTAGCACTTTCTTATTTCACGTGCTGGATTGCCGGCAACCACGGTATTTGATGCAATGCTCTTAGTTACCACTGAACCCGCGCCCACAACAGTGTTATCACCAATGGTAACACCAGCTAACACAATAACTCCCGCGCCAATCCATACGTTATTACCTATGGAGATTGGTGCCGCAAAATTTTCTTTATTGAGGCGCTCTATGGGGTTCACAGCATGCGAAACTGCTAATAGTTGAACGTTCGGGCCAATTAAGCAGTCACTACCAATCTTAATCACTCCTTCATTAATTGGTGCATCTAATACAGTGCAGTTAATGTTTATAAAAGTACGATCACCTATATGTATTTGCGAGCCATAGTCACAATGAAAGCCCGCTTCAATAATTACTCCATCACCACAGTGTGAGCATAATTCTTTTATTCGCTTTAAATTACCTTTACTGGGGCTTTTATTAAATAAGCGGCAAATTTCGTGCACAGCTTTTCGCTGCGCTAGATTCTCTTTACTAATACTATTAAATGACTGCATATCAATTTTGTTTAACTTAAATAATGGTGCCTAGCTTAACCTACTTTAAGCATGATGATAATTTGAATAAAACTGTGCTTTTTTTACGCATTCACTTGCCATTTATAATGTTTCGTTTAAAATCCAATAACTTTCGAAACGAAACTTAATAGCAGTTACTTAATGACCAAACGAAACACCCAGCAACGCCGTCACCTGATCCTCAGCCAAGTAAATGAGCTTGGTGAAGTGGCCGTTGAGACTCTTGCTGAACAGTTTCAAACATCAGAAGTAACCATTCGAAAAGACTTAACCGCGCTTGAAAAAAGTGGCTTGTTGCTGCGCCGTTATGGTGGAGCTATTGCGCTACCAAAAGAGATTGTAAGCGATGAGATTGATTCTAAGCGCAAAGTAGCCATTGCTAAGGCTGCAGCGGCGCTTATAAAAGATCATAACCGCATTATTATTGACAGCGGGCGTACAACAGCAGCGATGATCCCTGAGTTGGCTACCAAGCAGGGGTTAGTTGTTATGACGAACGCGATTAAAGTAGCAACGCGTTTATTAGCACTTGAAAACGAGCCAACCCTTTTGATGACAGGTGGCACGTGGGATCCGCATTCAGAATCGTTTCAAGGGCAAGTAGCCGAAAATGTACTATGCTCATATGATTTTGATCAGCTGTTCATTGGTGCCGATGGCATTGATGTAGCACGAGGAACAACCACGTTTAATGAACTTGTTGGGCTAAGCCAAGTGATGGCTAAAGCGGCGCGTGAAGTTATTGTGCTGGTTGAGTCAGAAAAAATCGGCCGAAAAATACCAAATTTAGAATTACCGTGGCAAACAGTAACCACATTAATAACCGACAGTGGCTTAGCGTATGATAAACGCGCAGCGATTGAGGCATGTGGTGTAAAACTAATTTGCGCAGAGATTATGGATTAGTAACTACGCCGTGAGTTGCTAGAATTAAAAAATTAATGGAGACACTATGTGTGGAATCGTTGGGGCTGTTGCAGAACGTCCAGTAAATAAAATCTTAGTTGAAGGCCTTAAGCGTCTTGAGTACCGTGGTTATGACTCAGCAGGTGTAGCTTTACTTGAGGGTAATACTCTTAATACAGTTAAAGCAGTTGGTAAGGTTGTAAACTTAGAATCAGCACTTGAACAAGCTGGTGTTAGCGGTCACACAGGTATTGCACACACTCGTTGGGCAACTCATGGCGGTGTAACTGAAGCCAATGCTCACCCACATGTTTCAAGCAATCAATTAGCGCTTGTACATAACGGTATCATTGAAAACCACGCAAGTTTGCGTGCAGCACTTAAAGGCGACGGTTACGAGTTTTTATCAGATACCGACACCGAAGTAATGGTGCATTTAATTCATCAGTTACGTCAGCAGCACACCACTTTATTAGCGTCAGTTCAAGCAGCTGTTAAACAGTTTGAAGGTGCATTTGGTACAGTTGTGTTCGATAAAGCGAATGATAACGAAATTATTGTAGCGCGCTCAGGCAGCCCGTTAGTTATTGGTTTAGGCCTTGGTGAAAACTTTATTGCTTCTGATCAACTTGCATTATTACCGGTGACTCGCAGCTTTATCTTCTTAGAAGAAGGTGATGTAGCGCGCATTACTCGCGACACAGTAGAAATTTTTGATGCCGATGGCAACGCGGTTGAGCGTGAAGTTGTTGAATCAAACATTACACAAGATGCATCAGGTAAAGGTGATTACCGTCACTACATGTTAAAAGAAATTTATGAGCAACCTCTTGCAGTACGTAACACCCTTGAAGGACGTTTAAACGATGACCGCGTAGCGATTGATGCTTTTGGCGACAGCGCACAGCAAATATTTAAAGATGTAAAACACGTACAAATTATTGCCTGTGGTACGTCATACCACTCAGGTATGGTTGCTCGTTACTGGCTTGAGCAATTTGCAGGTGTTAGTTGTAACGTAGAAATTGCCTCTGAGTTTCGTTACCGCCAATCGTATGTACACGAAAACAGCCTACTTGTGACTATTTCACAATCGGGTGAAACAGCCGATACGCTAGCAGCACTGCGCTTAGCCAAAGAGCAAGGCTATATGGGGTCAATGACTATTTGTAACGTACCAGGCTCATCGCTTGTACGCGAATCCGACCTTGCCTTTATGACCAAAGCAGGCGCTGAAATTGGTGTAGCCTCTACTAAAGCATTTACTACGCAGCTTGTTGGTTTGTTAATGCTTACTGCGTCTATTGCGCAAGAGAAAGGCTTAGATCAAAGCACGATTGTTAACGCTATTAAATTACTTCCTGCTAAATTAGAAGAAACGCTACTATTGGCTGATGGCATTGCTGACCTTGCAGAAGAGTTTGCTGATAAGCATCACTCACTGTTTTTAGGTCGCGGTTCACAATACCCAATTGCAATGGAAGGCGCGCTTAAGCTTAAAGAGATTTCATACATTCACGCAGAAGCCTATGCAGCAGGTGAGCTTAAACACGGGCCATTAGCACTGATTGATGCCGACATGCCAATTATTGTTGTAGCACCAAACAACGAGCTGCTTGAAAAGCTTAAATCAAACGTAGAAGAAGTACGTGCACGTGGCGGCATCATCTATGTATTCGCTGATAAAGATTCACACTTTGAGTCAGACGACACAATGCGTGTAATCAACGTAAACCACGTAGACGACGTAATTGCTCCTGTTGTATATACAATTCCACTACAGTTGCTGTCGTACTATGTAGCGGTCATTAAAGGCACTGACGTTGACCAACCACGTAACTTAGCAAAATCGGTTACAGTTGAGTAAAATCAACAGGTTATATTTTTTTATTAATGTTAAAAAAGCGCTTAAGGCGCTTTTTTTGTGCCTGAAACTCTGTTAGCTTAAGTAACTTATTATTCTCTAAGGGATTAGTCATGCGTTTATTAACCGTTATTTGTTTTGTTAGCTTTAGTATTTTTAGTTCACAAAGTGCCTTTGCACAAGCTAGCATTAAACAGCAAAGTGCTGATTATTCTCAGTACACACATACATTTAAATCTACTGTTTTAAATGAAGAACGCACTGTTGTTGTACAGTTACCAAAGAGCTATCAAGCTGAGCCAAAGAAGGTATACCCTGTTATATATCGCTTAGATGGAGCGGGTAATATATCGCTTGCTAGTGCTGTTATTGAGCGTTTACAAAATGATAATCGTGCGCCTGAGGTTATTATTGTCGCTATTGAAAACACTAATCGACTTAGAGATATGTATCCTACAGTGAACAAGGAACCACAAGGGCCTGTCGGTGAAGGGGGTGGCGCGGCAAAGTTTTTAGCGTTCTTTGAACAAGAGCTCATTCCTTTAGTAAATAAGAACTATCGCACGCATGACTATAAGGTTATTGCTGGCGCATCTGCTGGTGGTGTATTTGCGCTGTATGCGTTGCAGGCCAAATCTGAGTTATTTCAAGCGCATATTGCGTATAGCCCTGCTGTTTGGTGGAATTATGGCGCAATGGTAAAAAGCACAAAATCATTTATAACTAAAACGAAAGACCTGAATAACTACGTTTACATCAATATCGGCGAAGAAGCCGGCATAATGCGCGAAAGGTATGATGAATTGCTGCAAGGTATGCAATCGCCTAAAGTGCGGGGGTTACGCTTTTTTAATGATGCGTTTGATGGTATCTCACATGGCTTAACCTCTGTTGCTGGCGTATTTAATGCCTATTACAACTTATTTTTACCTAAGCAAATGCCAATCAGTGCTTTAACTGATGATGTAGCTTCTATTGATGCTTATTATCAAACATTATCTCAGCAATGGGGCGAGCAAATATCACCACCGGATCGCGCTGTTAGATCGCTCGGTTATAACTTAACGGGCAGCAAGCAGTTTACCCGCGCTATAGAGGTGTTTAAGTACAATATAAAAAACTACCCAAAATCAGTTGATGCGCTTTCTGCCCTATCTTATGGCTATGAAATGCAAGGTGATACTCGTCAAGCACTTGAACAGATGGAGTCTGCTTTAGCCATTGCAGATGACTCATATCCTTATATAAATTATTTAAGAGAAACAAAAGCTAGGTTGCAGGCAGAGTTTGATAAGCGTAACTAGGGTTTTTAGTTACTGTTAAATATTATTTAAATCACTAATCTCTACTTAATAGCTGCTAAATACGCTAAAATTACAGGCTACTTTTTTAGCAATAAGCCCGTAATAAATATGACCTTAGCCGCAAGCCCTAGTACTTTTAACGATCTTGGCCTTATTCCAGAGCTAATTGCTCGTTTAACTGATTTACAATATAGCCAGCCTACGCCAATTCAAGCTAAGGCGATCCCAAGTGTACTTGCTGGTAGCGATTTAATTGCGGGGGCAAATACCGGCTCAGGTAAAACAGCAACGTTTGCCTTGCCTATGCTACAAACGCTATTTTTAGCGCAAGGTGCTAAAAAAACTGCTAGCAAAGATAACTTTGTTTCAGGGCTTATTTTGGTACCTACCCGTGAGCTTGCAACGCAAGTAGCTGATAATGTTAAATCGTATTCTGCACACTTTAATGGCGCCATTAAAACGGTGGCGGTATTTGGTGGTGTGTCGGTTAATACCCAGATGCAGGCACTACGTGGTGGTGCCGATATTATCGTGGCAACCCCAGGGCGTTTACTCGATTTAATCTCAAGCAACGCCATTAAGCTTGATAAAGTAAATACCTTAGTGCTTGATGAAGCCGACCGTTTATTAAGCTTAGGCTTTACCGAAGAGTTGGCTAACTTATTAGCGCTTATGCCTGCTAAAAAGCAAACCATGTTGTTTTCAGCTACTTTCCCAGAGCAAGTAACGCTTTTAATGCAAGAGCTGTTAAATAATCCGGTTGAAATACAAGTTCAGAGTAAAGACGAAAGCACCTTAGTACAGCGCGTATTTACAGTTAATAAAGGCGAAAAAACCACGGTTTTAGCGCATTTAATTAAGCAGCACAAATGGCGCCAAGCGCTGATATTTGTCAACGCTAAAAAAGATTGTGAGCACTTAGCCAGCAAGCTTGAAAAGCGCGGCGTGAATGCACAAGTATTCCATGGTGATAAAGGCCAAAGTGAGCGTACTCGCGTAATCGAAAAATTTAAAGCGGGCGAAATAGAAGTACTTATTGCCACCGATATAGCAGCCCGTGGTTTAGATATTGCCAAACTGCCTGTTGTTATTAACTTTAACTTACCGCGCAGCCCCGCTGATTACATGCACCGTATTGGCCGCAGCGGCCGTGCCGGTGAAGTTGGTCTAGCGTTATCGTTAATTGATTATGAAGACTTCCATCACTTTAGAATTATCGAAAAGAAAAATAAACTACGCTTAGAGCGCGAAGAGGTAGCAGGCTTTGCAGTAAACCAAGCGAATCTTGATGCAGCTGATGCGCTTAAAAACGATAAACCCATGGCCAAGCCCGAAGGCACCGGCAAGAAAAAGAAAAAAAATAAAGCTAACCCAGAAAATGATGTGTGGAGTGGCTGGCGAGGCCGTTCTAAGTAATACAAGGGCTCGATTGGGTATTGGGAACCAGTCAATAAGCTCGAAAGGGATTCTCGATACTTTTGTAATTAAATAAATGATATTAAAGCGCTTCAATATCGCTTTTCCACTTTACCAGTGCTGCTATGAATTCAGGGCCAATACCACAACAGCCACCAATAATTGTTGCGCCAAGGTTGTGCCATTGTTTAGCAAAGTCTACATACTCAGCGGGTGATAAGTCGCGGTAACCTTGCGAGCCTTCATTGGCTTTATAGTCGCTGGCGATTGGTGTAAAGCCATTAGCAAACGCGCCTAAAATAACGCTTTTATTTTGCTGTTTTAGTACAGTATTTGTGTCGCGCAGCGCTTGTTCAATAACCTCGGGAATTCTTTTGCAATTACAGCAGCTTGCTGTGCAAGGGCTGCACCTTGTGCTTGGTAAAGCGTTTCACCTAAATGAAAGGGGACACACGCATAGCTATTTACTGTAATAATTTCAGCGCCTGCATCTATAAAACCTGGTGAGCCTGCGTTACAAAATGCGGAGCTTCTATTAGAGCTTGTGCACTCCACCGTGGCTATGTAAACGGCGCGCCCATGCGTTTAAGTTCACGACCCATGCCGCCATCTAATATTATTAATTTGCTTATAATAGACTTCTATGCATCTAAATGATTAAAGCTATTCAAACATACTTTTTTAAAATTCATAATGAAACTTCATCAGGTTGAGTATGAAAAAAGTTCAATATGTTAAAGCTGTTTTTAAAAGGCACAAAAAAAGCGACTACCCAGTAAGGTGTCGCTTTTCTTTTTACAAGTAAGCTATTACTTGTAAAACGCTTCTACAGTGCCTTTTACTTTCATAAGTAAAGGTTGGCCGCGGCGGTCTAGCGCTTTAGGTGCGGCAATTTTAATCCAGCCTTCGCTAATGCAGTATTCTTCTACATCAAAGCGCTCTTTACCGTTTAACTTTACGCCAATTTCGTGTTCAAACACTTCTTCTACGTAATGCTTGCTGCGTGGATTAATAGAAAGCTGATCAGGTAATGCTGGTTTTGTTGAATCGGTCATGATTTTAATCTTTATTAAAAAGTGATGCGCTATTGTAGGCAATCCACTCAATACGCTCAAGGTTTAACTACACAATACAAAGCCAAGTATTAACAGTGCTATCCAAATTGTTTCAGCAACAATCATTATTTATTGGTTTTAAGCCCACCTCGGTGAGTTTGCCTAAGTTTGTTTTCATACCAATAGCGGCTATGGCGGCAATTAAAAAGAATCGAGAAAGCTCGTTAGCGGTTTCGAGCACGATAGCTGGTAGGTTAAAGGTGCTGTTAATAAGCATTAAAATAACAAAGCCAATTAAAAATCCGGGTACTTTTGGCAACTCGCCATGGTTACCTTTATTTGAGCGGTTAACCGCTGCGCTTTTTTTGTGTCTTAATTTTGTAATGATTTAGTCATTTTTTTTTAATTAAAAATACGCTTAGAGGTCACATCTGTTTTTTATAGTGCTGCGGTTACTAATTTGAGGCTAAGGCTTCAAGCAAAAATAACCACTACATAATGGGAATTACGGATGAAAATTAAAAAAGTTGCTGCGGCAATCGCACTAACCTGTGCGTTTAGTGCCGTTAGTCATGCCAATGTTTTACCGCAAAGTCAAAAAGACAGCAGCTGGTACAGTGCTGCACAAACAAAACTAACAACTAAAACAACGCAAGCACAAGCGGTTAAAAGCACCAAAGCTAAAAATGTAATATTATTTGTTGGTGATGGCATGGGTATTTCTACCTTAACAGCAGCGCGCATTTTACAAGGTCAACGAAACAACCAGCTGGGCGAAGAAGGCTATTTAAGCTTTGAAAAATTCCCGTACTCAGCACAAGTTAAAACCTACAACGTTGACGCACAAACACCAGATTCAGCAGGCACCATGACTGCGATGATCTCAGGGGTTAAAACCGATGTAGGTGTTATTGGTGTTGATGAAGAAATTGAGCGCGGTGAGTGCTCAACGGTGGCTGGTAATGAGTTACTTACAGCCACTGAGCTTGCTGAAATTAAAGGTCTAGCAACAGGAATTATCTCTACTGCCCGCATTACCCATGCAACGCCTGCGGCAACCTATGCTAAATCGGCTGATCGCAACTGGGAAGATATCTCAGACATGCCTGAGGCAGCAGTGAATGCTGGCTGTGAAGATATTGCCTCACAGCTGGTTAATTTTGAAAAAAACCTAGAAGCACGCTTTGTCGGAACCGATGTTGATGGCTTAGATTTTGTTATGGGTGGCGGCCGTCGTCACTTTTTACCAAAAGAGGCCGCGGCAAATTCTACTGATGCTATGAGCGCCGTAGAAGGCGATCGTACCGATGAGCGTAACCTAGTTACTGAGTGGCAAACACAATATCCAAATGGCACTTATGTAATGGATCAAGCTGGGTTTGATGCTATTGCCGATGACGCCACTAAAGTATTTGGCTTATTTAACGAATCGCACATGCAATACGAAGCTGACCGTGCAAACGATATAGCTGGTGAGCCGTCGCTTACCGATATGACCACCAAAGCGATTGATGTACTGGGTAAAAACGAAAAAGGCTTTTTCTTAACCGTAGAGTCGGGCCGTATTGACCATGCTCACCATGCGGGTAACGCATACAATGCACTTAATGACACCATTGAATTTGCAAAAGCAGTACAAGCTGCCGTTGATAACACCAATCCAGAAGAAACCCTTATTTTAGTTACAGCTGACCACAGCCATGTATTTACTATTGCAGGGTACCCTAAACGTGGTAACCCAATTTTAGGTAAAGTGGTTGCTGTAGGGCAAACTACACCAACGCTAGCTGCTGATAACATGCCATACACCACAGTAGGTTATGCAAACGGCCTCGGTTTTAGAAACTTAATCGATGAAACGGATGCGGACGCAAGCTATGAAACAGCTGCGGTTGCAGGACGTGTTGAGCTAAATGGTGTTGATACAACAACGCCAGGTTTTCACCAAGAAACCACGGTACCACTGAGCTCTGAAACACACGCAGGTGAAGATATTTCACTGCATGCAACCGGACCGGGTGCTCACCTAGCTCAAGGTGTTATTGAGCAAAACGTTGTATTTCATTTAATAAATCAAGCTCTTGAACTAACTCAGCAATAATGGCGGCTCACATGAATAAATTAACAGTACTTTCTTTAGCAGTAATGGTCGCATTAACGGGGTGTTCGAGTGATGACGACAAAAACAGCAATAATATTTTAGCGGTCGATCTCCCAATTGCAGTGGGATCTGCGCAATGTATCAATGGCGGCGTAGAAACACAAAGCGGTGTTGATACCAATACAAACGGGCAATTAGAGAGCAACGAAGTAACGCAGACTAACTTAGTCTGTAACGACCCAGCCACCTCATTAACGAGTGAGCAGCTGGCGTCTCTTAGCAATAACGTATGGTTTAGTGATGCACAAACTGAGCTCGCCGGCGCGCAAGATGCTGCAAGTAAAGTGGTAACTGAATCGGGTAAAGCTAAAAATGTGATCTTGTTTGTTGGCGATGGAATGGGTATTTCTACTGTGACAGCTGCTCGTATTTTAGCGGGGCAATTACAGGGTGAAATGGGTGAAGATCACCAATTAAGCTTTGAAACCATGCCGTACTCTGGGTTTGTAAAAACCTATAATGTGGATGCACAAACGCCAGATTCTGCCGGTACAATGACGGCAATGGCCTCAGGTGTAAAAACCGATGTGGGTGTAATTGGTATAGACGAAGCGGTTAAACGTGGTAGTTGTACATCAGGCAAAGGACATGAGCTTGTTACGTCATTAGAGCTGGCTGAGATTGCCGGTAAGTCTACGGGTATTGTTTCTACTGCGCGTATTACCCATGCAACACCTGCGGCAACCTACGCTAAATCGGCAGACCGTAACTGGGAAGATATTTCAGATATGCCTGCTTCTGAGTCAGCTAATTGTGAAGATATTGCCTCACAGCTGGTTAACTTTGAAAAGAACCTAGAAGCACGTTTTAGTGGTGTTGATGTAGACGGAATTGAAGTGGTTATGGGTGGCGGGCGTCGTCACTTTTTACCAAAAGATGCCGCGTTTAACTCAGCTGATGCTGTTAGTGCTGTAGAGGGCGATCGTACAGATAATCGCGACTTAACCGCCGAGTGGAAAACGCAATATCCAAATGGTGCTTATGTGATGGATCAAGCGGGTTTTGCTGCTATTGATGCAACCACAACTGAGCGTGTATTTGGTTTATTTAATGAATCTCACATGCAGTACGAAGCCGACCGTGGCAATGATATTGCAGGCGAGCCTTCATTATCACAAATGACCGAAAAAGCGATTGATGTGCTTGATAATAACGAGCAAGGGTTTTTCTTAACGGTTGAGTCGGGACGTATTGACCACGCGCATCATGCGGGTAATGCATACAACGCACTTAACGATACTGTAGAGCTGGCTAAAGCAGTAAAAGTAGCGATGGAAAACACCAACCCAGAAGAGACGCTAATTGTAGTAACAGCCGATCACAGTCACGTATTTACCATTGCGGGTTACCCTAAACGCGGTAACCCAATTTTAGGTAAAGTGGTTGGTGTAGGGCAAACAGAGCCCAGCCTTGCTGCCGACGATATGCCTTATACTACAGTTGGTTACACTAATGGTTTGGGTTACAGAGACCTAGGTGCAGAAACCGATGCTGATGCATCTTACTTAGCAGCACCCGTTACAGGGCGTGTTGATTTAAGTAATGTTGATACTACAACGCCAGGTTTTCACCAAGAGGCACTTGTGCCACTATCATCAGAAACTCACGCAGGCGAAGATGTAGGTGTGTATGCAATGGGCCCTGGGGCGCATTTAGTAACAGGTACTAATGAGCAAAGCTTTTTATTCCATGTTATGGACTTTGCCGCTGACTTTGTAAAAGCCGCGGATGAAAAAGTAGCGCAATAAACCTTGCGATATAAAACAACCCGCACACTGTGTGGGTTTTTTTATGTCATTAAACTGCCATTATTTTTGGTTATGATAAAGGCAATTAAGCTAAAAGCGATTAACTAAAGAGATAGCCCAATGAAAAAAGTATTTTTAATAATGAGCGCATTATTTAGCGCAAGCAGCTTTGCTGAGCAGTGCGATATAAATCCACAGGTATTAAAAGCCACTTACACTATTATTAATAAGGCTCCACAAACGCTTAAAAATAATAAGGCAAACAGCCAAACTCTCATCCTTTGGCGAAATGAGCAACAAGTGGCGCACCAAAGCCAAGTTATTACAGAGCTTTGGCAGTATACTAGCAACAATCAAATACGACCTATTCGTTATTTTAATGCGCAGCAGCGCGGTATTGAATATCAGCCATCAGAGGTGCAAGGAGTGCAAAACTGGAGTGCAAAAGTACAGCTGGTAGATAATCATCTCATTAAAAAAATGACATTAGTAAGCACCGAAGGCGAAGGCTGCAACGAAATAAAAAATTACAGCTTAGAAGAAAATAACTCTCAGTATAACTTGGCATTTTTTACCCATTCAAAACTGGTAAAAACATTTAGTATTAGTAACCTAGCGAATAAAGCAAGCACGTCGCTTAGCTTAGACGCGGTGCAAAATGACACACCAGCTATTAAGGCTCAGTTTGCAAAATGGGATAACTTTCAAACCACCGACTATGCCGACATTGGCGATAACGAAAGCGACCCATTTTTAGCAAAAATGATTAACCTAGGTTTTATAGAGCACGGCGCCACCGGTTTTTATAATCCTCAAGGTGAGGCTATTCAAGGTGGGCATCACCATTAGGTCGTTTTTTAGGCTTAGCAGAGTCTTCTGTTAAGCCATTTTCATAATCGTTGGCATCACAGGTATTTAAATTTTGCTGTGCTTGCTTATCTTGCTGTAATACCTGTTTTAAATCTTCCATACGTTGGCGTACTGCAACGCCGTAGCTGGCATCATCTCCCCAAAGCTCAGAAAGTTGTAACACAGATGCACGGTCATGATCCCTAAATAATTTACCAGCACGCTCAGCGTCTTCTTTGCTATTGCCAAGTAGCTGCAGTGATTCTATGGCTAAGTTAATGGCTGAGTCGACGGTTTCGCGGTTAAATGCATCCACTTTTAGATTCAGTAATTGATACGCATGGCGACGATCGATTGCGCGCGCCACTATTTTTAATTGGGGGTAGTTTTTATGTGCCAGCTTAATAATTTCAATGGTTTTATCTGGGTTATCAATCGCAACAACCAGCATTTGTGCTGTATGCGCGCCCGCGGCTTCAAGCAGTTCTTGGCGAGCAGCATCACCGTAAAATACAGTGTTACCAAAGCGGCGCAGCAGTTCTATTTGGCTTGGGCTGTGATCAAGTACGGTAATTTCGTAGCCTTGTGCATGTAATAAACGTCCCATAATTTGCCCAAAGCGGCCATAGCCCGCAATAATTACGTGTTTAGCGGTATTTATTTGTTCTGGTTTATCAAACTCAGGCTTAGTGCTACTACTGCGTTTTTGTATTTGTTCATACAGCATCAGTAATAAAGGGGCTATCAACATAGATACCGCAACCACTAAGGTCACTAGACTGGTTTGTTCTGGGGTTAAAATACTTAATGTGGTGCTCACGCTTAAAAGTACAAAAGCAAATTCACCACCTTGTGCTAGTGCCAATGTAAACAATAGTTTTTGCTTTGAGCTAATTTTAAATGTGACAGCAAGGGCAAACAAAATGAAGGCTTTAATGACAATTAATAAGGCAACTAAAGCAACCACGGTACTAAATTGATTAAATAATAGCTCAAAATTAATTGAAGCCCCCACAGTGATAAAAAATAGTCCCAGTAATAATCCTTTAAAGGGCTCTATGTCGGCTTCTAATTCGTGTCTAAATTCACTTTCGGCCAATACTACACCGGCTAAAAAAGTACCTAAAGCAGGTGATAGGCCAATACTGTGCATTACAAGCGAAATAGCCACGACTAAAAACAATGCAAAAATAGTGAATATTTCACGCATGTGAGTTTGGGCTATGTATCTAAACAGTGGTGCCGACACATATTTACCACCAGCAATGATAGCGGCAATAACGCCAACAGAGACGCCTACTTGTTGCCAAACAGGCCAGCCTGCAATGATTGAATCGCTAATTTGTTTTGAACTACTTGGTGCAGCAAAGGCCAGTAAGGGGAGTAGCGCTAAAATAGGAATAATGGCGATATCTTGAAATAATAAGACCGAAAATGCGTTTTGTCCGGCCTCTTGTTTTAACCAGCCTTTTTCTTCGAGGCTCTGCAATACAATTGCGGTAGAGGAAAGTGCCAGCATTAAACCAATGGCCAATGCGGTTTGCCAATGCATGCTAAAAAACCAATAACAAAAGGCAAAAATAACCGCCGCAGTTAGCACCACTTGTAAGCCACCAAGCCCTAAAATAGAGTGCCGAAGCTTCCATAGTCGTGAGGGTTGTAGTTCAAGTCCGACTAAAAATAGCATCATCACTACGCCAAATTCGGCAAAGTGCATTATATCGGTTTGATCCCCTACGACTCCCAATGCATAGGGACCAATTAGTATGCCAGCAATTAAATAACCTAGTACTGATCCTAAGCCAAGTCGTTTGGCAATAGGAACAGCTACAATGGCGGCGGCTAAATAAATTAAAGCAATTTCTAACACGCATTTATCCTAATAATTTCAAGACATTTATCATGGCTTAGGTGTTAGTAAAATACAATAACGGATGTAATGAACTGCCATTTATTTCGCTTTATTAGTGTATTAGCGGTCTAATTTTACAGTGCCTGAAATATTATCAATACTGACATCACCCGAGCCTGCTTCTGTAATAGTTAGCGCTTTAGCGTAATTAACGCGAATATCGCCAGAGCCATCATCAATCGTCACGCTTGAGCCAATATGTTCAATCAACATATCTTCTGAGTTATCGTCTACGGTGACTGCGCCATTAATATGTTTAATAGTTATGCCGCCCGAGCCATCTTCAACATTTAATACGCCTGTTACGTTAGTAACTTGCATTTCGCCCGAGCCATCTTCAATAGCGACATTACCACTGACATTATCAATATCAATGCTGCCTGAGCCGTCATTTAATACTAAGTCGCCGACCACATTTTTTACGTAAATACTGCCCGAGCCATCATCAATATTTAGGTTTTTAGCACTATTGATAGATAAGCTGCCAGAACCATCTTTTACATCAATATTGCTTTGCATCTCGTTAATAACAATATCGCCTGAGCCGTCGTTAATATCTAAATTTAGGGTGTTAGGTACGGTAACAACTAAATTGATACTTGGTGATTGCCCGCTGTAAAAGCTAATCCCATTATTACTTTTATTTTGTGCAACAAGTTTTGCTTGTGTACCGCTTTTCTCAAGGGTGAGTTCGTATTCATCGTCAATGTCGGCGGTGTAAATGATGGCATCAACGCTAATATTGGTTGCAGTATTAGAGCCCTGAATATCGAGCGAACCGGCACCACTTAATATCGTTAAGTACTCAAGGTTATTGCTTGGTAGTGAAAGCTGCTGGGTTTGTTTAACTGATGCGACACTGGGCGATATGTGAAATACACAACCGCTGAGTAATAAAATGCCACTAATTAATGAAACGGGCTTAGTGAAGTTCAATAGAGTTGATGCGCTCATGTTTAGTCCTTTGATATTGATTATTTTAGTTAATATACAAAGTATAAGGCAAAATTGAGGCCGAAATGTAAGTTGTTGTTTTATATGAGGTGGCAGCAGTAATTAAAAAGTTAAAATGCCAAAATATGGTTAAAAATACTAAATGTTAATAAAAAGGATGCACACTGCATCCTTTTGTAATTACTCTATTATTAATGGGCGTTTTACTTAAAAATTGTAAGTAATGTTACCGTATAAAAAGCGCCCATCTAAACTGTAGGGTGTGTAAGGCGTGTACGGAAATATTTGGCCAAAGTTAGAGTAGCCAATATTATCTACCGTTGCTTGAGGGTACTGATCGAACAAGTTATTTGCACCCACTGCAAATTTCCACGCTTCGTTAGGACGATAAGCGACTTCTAAATCGGCAATCCATTTAGCATCTAAATATTCATCACCCTCGCTGGTGGTTGAAATATCTGCCACTTCCCCATAGCGAGTTGCACGCAAGGTTGTTTGCCATTGGTTAAAGCTCCAAACAGCCGATAGGTTTAGTTTGTTATCGGGTGTGCCTTGCTCAAAACGGCCTACTTCACGACGGGCAAATACCACGTAGTCATCGCCTAAAGAATTTAGCTCGCTCGGGTTTGCATCTACATGAGTCACTTCGGTATCGTTAATGTTTGCCGCCGCATTTAAGCGCACATCACCCAATGTATTTAAATCAAGTGTGTACGTTGCCACAATATCAACACCTTGCGTGCGCGAATTGATGGCGTTGGTAAAGTAACGAACACTTTCGGTATTTAGCTCGCCAGCATTCGCTAGAATTTGCTGTACAGCGTTACCGCTTAAGTTTTCAGAGAGTACAATCCGGTCATCAATATCAATGCGGTACGCATCAACTGTTAAGCTAAAGCCACCTTGAGTGTAAACAAATCCAGCGGTAACGTTAACTGAGTCTTCTGCATCGAGCTGTTTTGCACCTAACGCTTGAGCTGCAGGAGCAGAGCTTGGGAATAGACCAACTTCAAAAGGCTGGTTATTTTCGAGAATAGTCGATATTTGACGGTACGAGCTTTGTGCAAGTGACGGCGCACGAAAGCCAGTACTTGCCGCACCACGTAACGATAGGTTGTCGTTAATACTGTAACGCGTGGCTAATTTTGAAGTAAATGTGTTACCAAAATCGCTGTAATCTTCATAACGACTGGCTAAAACAACATTCCATTTATCAGTTAAGTAAGTATCAAATTCAGCAAATACAGCAACATTATGACGACTTTCATTGGTTGTGCTTTGCGGCCCAAACCCAGGAAGCACTTGCGCACCGCCAGCAGCAATTGGGTTGCCGTTGTTATCAAGCGCAGTAATATAAGAGGCTTCCTCGCCTTGCTCTATTTTATAGCTTTCACGGCGGTATTCAGCACCAATAGTGAAAAATACATCATCGGGTAGACCAAAATCAACGCTGGTATTGGCATCAAAATTAACTAAAAATTGATCGTAAACCATGGCGCCGTTATCAAACTCAGTTTGGCTATTAGTACCTAAAGAAGTATTTAGGCTATTTACAACGCCTAAACCAAAGTCATTTCGGCCGTAGTTGGTGCTTACATCCCAAGTCCAGTCGCCACTATCGCCTTGTAAACCAAGTGCCAGCGAGTAATCTTTTACGTCGGTAGCAATTTGTGGCAAAAAGCCATTAGGGTATAGCTCTAAAACATTGCGGCTGTCTTTTGCACGACGGTAAAATCCGCCCGAGTTACCTTCACGCTCTGAATAGCTACCAAATGAGTAAACATTAAAGCCATTCTCTAAATCGTATCCCATATTGTAAAACAAAGCGTAGTCTTCCAGCGCTGCTTTACCAAAACGGTGATTGTAGCGATCAATTGTAAATTCGCGTGGGTCTAGGCTGCCATCATCTAGGCGGCTGTATTGTTCGCGCGGATCAAAACCAGAGCGTTGAGTTGAGTCGTTATCACGGTATTCAACTGATACATTTACAAAACCATTGTCTGTTAATGAAAAACCTGAGTTTGCGCTAATTGTGCGGGTACTACCGTCGTTAACATGACGATCGTCGCCTAAATTAAATGCAAGGTTGCCGTTATCATCCGCATAAGTGCTATTTAGTTGCGGTACACCGGCCATTTGGCTGTCGTATTGGCCATAAGTTACGCTAACACTGCCGCCTTCGGTGGCATCTTTTAAAACAATATTGATTACTCCCGCAATGGCGTCAGAACCATATTGTGCTGCAGCCCCATCGCGCAGAACTTCAACACGCTTAATTGCAGAGGTTGGGATCATGTTTAAATCAACCGCGGTAGAGCCGCGACCAACCGTGCCCCCTAAGTTTAATAACGCACCAGAGTGGCGACGCTTACCGTTAATAAGGACTAAAGTGTGATCGGGTGCAAGGCCTCTTAAAACCGCTGGGCGAGCATGATCGGTGCCATCAGAGAGTGTGGCACTTGGGTAGTTAAAGCTTGGTACTTGGTTAGCGAGCACTTGGCTAATTTCAAGTTGCCCCGTACTTGCCATATCATCACTGCTAATAATATCTACAGGCACAGTACTTTGCGCAATACTACGCAAACTGCGGCGCGTGCCTGTTACTGAAATTACTTCGATATTTTCTTCGACTTGGTTAGTTTGCTCAGCCGCATTCGCAGCTGAAAAAGAGGCGCCAAGTGCGGTGGTAATAGCCAAGCTAAGTGCTAATTTTTTATTAGCTGATAAATGCTGAAAAGTCATTGAGCGTGCCTTGAAGATTTTGAAAAGGACGCATCATATATAAGCGGCTAGTGCATCGCAAAGATCTAAATTGACTAAGCTATTCAACTATTTTCATAAAAATAAGTGATCGGAATAATAGATTGAAACAGGAACAGACAAGGAGGCTAAAATATAGGATTATGCTTATTTAGGCAGCGAAAATGACTAACTTGGTTTAAAGCTTTGTTAAAGGGGTTTAATTATAAAGAAGCTACAGGCCAAACGATTAATGTGGCCTGTAGGGAATTAAAATTTATTCAGGTGCTACTTCAAGGGTGGTAAATAATACATAGCGGCTGGCGTCTACATCTTTTTCGTTTACTGTCACTTTTTGAGAGGTTTCGATTAGGTATAGGCCTGGCTCTTTCCACGTTGTGCTAAACATGCCGTTTTTGTCGGTCGTTACTTTTATTTCGCCACGTTCGTTACGATAGCGTGTATCACCTTTTAAAATGCTGACTTCAATGCCTTCGCCAACCGGCTTTCCATCGCTTATTAGCTGAAAGCGCGCTTGCTCGCCAACAAATAAATCGTTTGGATGCGTTGGGCCGCTAAGCTCTAAGCCTTGACCTAATTGTGCTGGTTTAGAGGTACCATTATGACTAACAAAGGTATCAACAGTAGAGATGGTTTTAATTGTAGTGATGTCGCTGGCGTCTTTAGGTAGATTGGCATCTGCTTTTTTGGCGAATACACGGCTTCGCTCACCTGCTGCATTTTTGTAGAATGTCATGTACATAGGTTTTTGCGTCATCGCAATATGATAGGTGCCTTGTTGCTGAAGTTTTACTGCAGCAGAGCTTTTGCGTTGTAGGTAATAGGCACGAATGGTATCGGTAACTTGCTCGCCATTTGGGGCAAGTGCCATAAGCAGAGTATCGTCGTATTCAGCGCCTTTTGTGCTTGGACGAAATGCTTTATCAGGTGCAAAAATTTCGTTAGAAATACTCGCATCAATCATTACATAATGGGCTTTATCCCCTGATAGCGAGGTATGCGAAGGTAGTAACCAGCGGCCATGTGCACTTGCAGCTGTTGATACCAGCGTCGATAAACTCAGTACGCCAATGAGTGCTGTTTTTAATAAATTAACGTTCATTATTTTTCCTTTAAATTTGAATGATAAGTAGGGACTACCTAGCGGATACAGTGACAAAGCTGGTTGAAAATTCGTTTTTGCCATCAATGGTTATTTTTCCTGATTGGGTTAAATCAAGCTCAATACGGCTGTAATCACGCCCGCCTTCTTCACGAACAACTTCAATATTTAACAGGTATTTTCCTGCGATAACTGATTTGCCATTAAGATCGTTTCCGTCCCAATTAATGGTATAAGTGCCTGCGCGTTTGGTTGCGCTACTAACCCCATCGAAGTTTGCATCACTTTTACCGGCTTTGCGCCACCATTGGCGTAGGTCTTTAAACCATTCCGCTTTTTGTACCCAAAGCGCTAAAGTTGTGACATGTTTACGCTCTGGTGTTTCGAGCCAAACAGCAACATAAGGTCGATGATAGGGCTGCACATCTAACTCAGGTAAAGTTAATTCGATTTCTAATTGGGGGGATTGCGCTGCCACCGAAGTGTGAAAACACACGGCAATTAACAGCAATACGGTGCTAATTAAAGATTTAAACTTGAACATTAAAACACTCCTTTAATTTGTGGAACCCAGCATAAATAAATAACCAATGGTGTTGCGATTCCTAATACGGTTATCCATATTCCTGCTAAGCGTTTTTTTCTGTTTTGAAATAAAATAATCATGCCGGTGATGGCAAATAGAATCATCAGTACTGCAGATATATCAATAACCCAGCTCCATACTTCTCCTGAATGACGACCTTTGTGTAAATCGCCAATAACACTTAAAAACCCCCCGGTTTGATAATCGAGTAACAATTCGCCACTAATAAAATCAAACTCTGCATAGGCATAGCCTGCTGGTAATGGGTAGTCGAGCATAACCAGTGAATCTTGCTTTTCCCATTCAATGCTTTTCACTTTATTCAGCCCATAGTGTTTGGCTAAGTAAGCTTCTATTTGTGGATAAATAGCAGGCAGGCTATTCAATTGTGTATTTGCTTGAGTAAGCAGAACTTGGGGGATTTGGACCGTAATTTGGCCATTGTTTTTATCGTTTTTTAACCAGTCAACATGGTTTAGCACTATACCGCTTACACAAAATAGAATAAGTAAAAAAAACAAAGCGGTGGAAATATAGATATGTAGAGTGCGACTTGTACTATATAAAGTGCGTTTATTAACAAAGGGCATAAAAGGTACAAACTTATTTAACTTACACGGATGATAATGATTTTCATTAGCTGTTACAAATTTATTTACCAAACTTTACACTTTATTTTTTAGGAGGAGTTGAGTGCTTAGAGATTAAGTAAGTTAAAATCAGCACTTCAACAACAGCCACTAGAGCAATAATCCAAGCTGGAGGGCTGTTGTATAATAAAAATATAAAGCCTATTAGCATACCTATACCCGCAGCATACTTTGCCTTTACAGGAACCACTTGATGGGCGCGCCAATGTTGTAATGTTGTGCCAAAGCGAGGGTGGTTTAATAGCCAAGATTCAAGCGCCGCGGATGAGCGAGCAAAACAGGCTAAGGCTAAAATTAAAAACGGCGTAGTTGGCATAACCGGTAGGGCAACACCAACAATGCCGAGTAATACACACAGTAGTCCCAGCAATTTAAAGCCGAAATTTTTATAATAAATAAAAGCGTTTTTTATACTCACTTTAGCTCTTTTTTAATTAATTAAACGGTAAAAGTGTAAGCTAATTAAAAGGTAAAATGAAGAGAAAATGGCTTAGTTGCATGTTATCAACTAAGCCATTTAGGGTTAGCAAAGGAAAAGAATTTCCTGATTGCACTACCTATTAAAAGTAATAACCTAAATTAATATTAAAACGGCGCCCGGTATCGCCATCACCAATAACGGTACCGCCAAAAAAGGGTTGATTACGGGCTTGTACGAAATCAACATAACTAAAGAATCCGCCAGCAGTAATGCTCATACCGGTTACATTCATCCAAGTATTGGCGCTATTATCTGACTTGTTGTCGATGATCCCATAGTCGTTATAAAACTGCAGATTGGGAACTGGGCCCCATTCTAGTGCGTAGTCATAGGCAATATTAAAGTTGGTCATTGTGGCTTGGCTCGATACACTGTCATAATAGTCAAAAGCACCCACCGCAAAGCGGTTATTACCATCGTCTAAGTCATATTCACCGTGTTGCAATTGAATATTCCAGTTATTAATGTTGCTGTTTAAGTGAACAGCCCACGCACTGTAATTACCCGCGCGGTCTTCACCGTCGTGAAGTCCGCCATTGAGTAACGATACCCCGATGTCAGTGGTGATATTTTTACTATGCTCAAGCTGATAAGTAGCGCGACCAGCAAAGGTGTTGTATTCACCAAGTTGCTTTTCAGGCTCGGCATAGGTGCCTTCATCGGCAGGGCGACTACCAACAATATCATAAGAGTAACAATGATTTTTGTCTGATGCTGAGCCATCAACTCCACCCAGTTCATCGTTTTTAAAAAAGCCGAGATCAAGTGTCCAGTTGTGTTTAAGCTTATGCTTGGCGACTACCCCTAAATCAAAGTCACCACCGCGATCTTCATTGCCTTCATCGTAAGAGCTTATACCGTAGTTAGCGCGAATAGCATCTCCTACTTTTATCCAGATTATTGCTTTTCTTGCTGTGCAGTGTCTGTTGAAGTAGCTTGCAACTGTTTACTAACTTGTTCTACTTGCTGAGACTTTTTTTCAGCGAGTTTGCTTTCAAGTTTATCTACTTGTTGCTTTAACTGCGTTAATTAGCTTTGGAGAGGTTGAAGGTTTGATGCATAAGAATTGCTAGCAACACCACTTAAAATTAATGCGAGTGTTAGTTTTGAGAGTTTAGTCATAATAGCCGTTTTGATTGTGATTAAAAAATAAAGGCGCAACGATGCGCCTCTTAGTGTGGAAATAGGAGAAAATGGCAGACTAATTTAGTTTATTGTTTTTATACTGCGTTTTATTCTTTAGTAGAAGTTTGAAACAGTGCGCCTACTTCTAAAAGAGGAGAGGCATCTAGCTTATCTGCATCCATCATTGCGGCAATACGTTGCATTGATGAAAGTAGTAGGCTCTGTTCCCATTCAGCAAGCGCTGAAAATTTTTCGATAAAGTGTTCTTGCAAGGGCTGAGGGGCTTTTTCGAGTAATTCTTTACCTTGTTCAGTAAGGTATAAGCTGACCCGGCGTTTATCCATTTGACTACGAACGCGTGTTACCAAATTCTTGCTTTCTATTCGGTCAAGAATATTTGTGACCGTTGCCGGGCTTAAATTTACATTTTGCGCAATACGACTCGCGGTAATGCCGTCAGTTTGAGACACTTCTTGCATAATAAGCAGTTGTGGTCCTGTTAAACCCGCTGTTTTATTAAGTTGTTTTGAATGTAAGTCAATCGCACGGATCACCTTGCGTAAAGAAACTAGTAACTCGTCATATTTTTGCATTTGTTTGTCTCATGAAAGGCGAATCAGTTGCCGTAATCACGAAATGTTACACATCAAATAAATTGAATTCAAATGATATATATCATTTAACGCCGCTATTATTGGTTTTTATTAATTTGATCAGTAATTAAAATGGCATTTATTATCTTTATTTTATTAAAAGTTAATAATACTCTGCCTTGCTAAGGCTGCGCACCTTACGTAAGTTAAAAGCGATACGCAAGCCACAGGTTTAAACTTTAGTCGTAATTGAGCCGTTGATGTGGCATAAAAATATAGTAACTAACTCAATTTAAATAACTATTCTATGTAGCTTATGCTTTAAGCATGCATTATTGTTTGTGTACAGTAACCTGAACTCAGGTTAAGTACTAAAAAATTAGTCTCAGTGTTAAAGGAGATAAAATGCAATTATCACCCTCAGTATGTATTGAGCGTACATATAGCGGTTTGGAATTTATTAGTATTAATAGTCGCCAATGTAAGGCGAAGATATTTTTACAAGGTGGGCAAATAACTGAGTTTACACCCAAAGGTAAATTACCACTATTGTGGGTGTCTGGGGATGAAACCTTTAGCGAAGGGAAGGGCATTCGTGGCGGTATTCCTATTTGCTGGCCTTGGTTTGGTCAACATGAAAATAAAGACTTTCCAGCACATGGTTTTGCGCGCACGCACGTATGGCAAGCCGATGAAGTGCATGAAACCGAGAACGAGATTACTGTTAGTCTTAAATTACCAATGAAGCAGATAGATTCTACCTTTTGGCCTCATCAATCTTCTTTAAGGGTTGAGTTTATTTTATCTGAGCAGTTAGAGGTGCGTTTAACCACCTGTAATTTAGGTAACACCCCATTTAGTTATACACAGGCGCTGCATACTTACTTTCCAACTGATGATATTAATAATACTTGCGTAACAGGGCTGCAAGGGGCGCAATACATAGAATTTGGCCAAGGGCCTTATCGGCAAAGTGATGTGGTTGGTTTTACCCGTGAAACCGATATGGTTTATACCCAAGCCGGGGCTGTGCAAACAATTGAAACTCCTCAAGGGACGATCAGCGTTAGCAGAGAAAACTCGCGCTCGTGCGTGTTATGGAATCCATGGATTGAAAAATCAAAGCGACTATCAAATTTTGCCGATGATGATTATAAAAGCATGTTATGCCTAGAGGCTGCGAATGTACTTGAAGATGCGGTTACGCTTGAGCCAAAACAAAGTCATACCCTAGTAACAACAATAAAGTGGCTTGGCTAAGCCTACCATACGCGAAATGGAGCAAAGTGTGTTTACTAATCAACAAATAACCGACCTACCGCAACATAAAAGCATAGTGTTTGAGCCGCTTGCGGACAAAGCATTGTTGCATGCACAATTGAATTGGTTGTTATTTTTCATTCCTTTTTGCTTAGTACTAGCGGCTGTATGCTATTTTAATACAGACTTTGCTGCTATGGCGCAAGGTTACTTATTGGTTGCTGTTCCGCTATTAATTTTACTGTGTATGTTATACAGCGTGTTCAGCATAAAATTACAGGGCAGCGCGTTGCGTACCCACGATATTGCTTTTAAAAAAGGCATTATTTGGCAGCAGGTGACAATTTTACCGTTAGCGCGTGTGCAGCATATTGAAATACACCGTGGGCCCATAGAGCGAAAACTTGGTTTAGCCAGTTTAAGACTTTATAGCGCCGGCGGTATGAGTGCCGATTTACAAATTAGTGGTCTGACCCACGAAAAATGCAAAAATATTCGTCAGTTTGTACAAAGCTATCGCCACGATGAAACCGCAAGGGAGGTAGCTGCCAGTGAGTGTTGATGCTGCGCAAATAACGTCACCTTCACTTAACTGGCAAAAAGTGTCGCCCTGGGCGCTGGCTTATTTTGTGATGCATTTTAGTGTGCGCTTCATAAAAGACGGCTTATTTAATTTACTGCCCGTGTTGGTGGTATTTGTTACCCAAGTAGAAAATAAACTATTTTGGGGGCAAGTTGGGCTCGCGGTTGCTTTAACTTCATTGCTTGCCTATTGTTTTTTGTATTACCGTAGTTTTCGTTTTTGTATTACTGACGAGCATGAAATTTTACTTAATAAAGGCGTATTTAAAAAAGAGCGACTTACCTTAAAATTTTCTCGAGTGCAAAACGTAAATATAGCGGAGCCATTTTACTTCATCCCCATAGGGTTAGTTAATTGTATTTTTGATGCGGCAGGCAGTGTTGCTCAAGAAGCTGTTTTGCCAGGGGTAACTAAAGATTACGCGCAACAAATGCGTAAACGAGTGTTTGACTATAAAGCGCAGCAACAACCATCAGCTGAGGTGGCTGATACAGCGCAATCTCATATTGAAGAGCAGAGCGAAAATAGTTTAGTTATCACCAATAAAGAAATTGCTAAATTTGGTTTAATGTCGAATATGGCCATTTTAGCACTTGCGGCAATTGCCCCTTTTATGAATGTGGCCATCGACTTTTTAGAGCAGCAGTTCATAACAAAAATAGAGGGTTTTTATCAGCAAGAGCTGGGCATGATGGCTAATGCAGCTGTGTTTGCGGTTATTACTTTAATTATTATGTTGGTATTTATTGCGGTGTTTTTATCGGTGACTATGTCGCTCATTCGTTTTTATAACTATCAGCTTTACTTTAAAAATAATAAATTCAAACGTATTGCAGGGCTGTTAGAGCGTCATCAACTATCAATTAGTTTAGACAAAGTACAGTCAATCGTTATTAAGCAAAACCTAGTTGCTAGGCTATTAAAACGCTTTACTGTGGAGTGTTTGCAAGCCAGTAGCGGCGGTGCTGCAAGCATGGCGAAAAAGAATAAACAAACCTTAGTGCTGCCTGTGCTCACGCAGGAGCAAGTTGATAATGTGTGTCAGTGGATTTATCCGTGGTTTGACAGTAAAAAGCTGGCATTCAATGCGGTAGAAAGGGCGTTGTTATATAAAAACACGGTGTTTTATGCTTTGCTACCGAGCGTTGCTTCTGGTTTTTTTATTAGCTTTATGCAACTTAATACATTAATTGCATTAGCATTATTCTTGGTACTAGCCGCGTTAGTGTTTTTATCTTATAAACGTTATGGATATTACCTTCATCAACAAGATGGGCGTTTTTATTTGGTGGTACGCAAAGGTATGATTGGCGTGCATTACCGGGTATTTGAGCTCTACAAAGCACAAAGCGCTCGCAGTGTGAGCACCTTTTTTATGCGTCGTTCTGGCTTAAAAAGCCTGTATATACAACTTGCTGCAGGCGGTGCGTATGTCCCATATTTAAAACAGCAAGATGCTGACTTCATTATAGATTTTACACTTATGCAGGCTGAGTCAGACCCTCGCAGTTGGATGTAACTTCCTTTGTTCAAAACTCAGATTAAATAATAAAGCGGGTGTTAAAACACATTTGCACATGCTTTATTACACTTTTTTACTGCCCGTTTTTTCCATTTGATAATACTCTAAGCATTATCAAATGTACTATTTAAGGGATTATTGTGAAAAAGTCACTCATTGCATCAGTCTTATTATTGGCTGCACCTAGCTTTGCTGCTAATTGGCAAACCATTCATACCGAGCATTTTAATGTTCACTTTAGTAGTGAGCATACTGATTTTGCTAAATCGACTGCGGTAGAACTTGAGATTGTTCGCACTAAAGTGCTTGAGCAACAAAACCGGGCGCTTGATAAAATCGTCGATGTGGTGGTGTTTGACCCTCTAAATGCAGCAAATGGCTTTGCCTTACCAACCTCTAATAATCCTGTTATGGCGCTTTTTACTACGCCACCGCAGTCGGATACCGTGATATCAAATTCATCGGGTTGGCAGCAATTGTTGGTGCTGCACGAATACATTCATTTAGTCCATTTAGCGCAACCAACTCGTAACGACTGGCAGCAAAAGATTCGCGGTGTATGGGATATATACGATTTAACCTATGGTAATACACCGCGCTGGGTAGCTGAAGGGTACGCTACTTTAATCGAATCAAAAATGACAGGCCGAGGGCGACTCTTTGATAACTATTCTGAGGCAATACTCAGGGAGTTTGCTCAGCAAGGAGCGCTTCCGACCTATGGGCAACTAAATAGTGATGAAGGCTTTATGGCGGGCTCCATGGCGTATTTAATGGGAAGTCGTTTTTTATACTGGCTAGAGCAAAATTACTCAGAGCAGCTGGTCGATAATGTATGGGTTCGTATGCGGGCGGTTAAGTCTCGAGATTTTGACGATGCATTTTCTGGTGTATTCGGGCAAAGCGCTGCCAAGCTATATCGTCGATTTATTGCTGAGTTCACTTACAAAGCAATGCAACAAGAGCAAACCGAGTCACCACTTAATAGCAAGCTTTGGTTAAAGCTTGATTTATACGCTAGCACCCCCGCTCTTTCTGGTGATGGCAGCAAAATTGCCATAGTGGAGCGTGATAAAAAAAGTAATACCAAGCTCATAATTTATAGCACTGAAGACAACACTAAAGCGCAACAGCAATTTACTAAAGCACAAAAGCAATTACTTGAAGATGATGCTAAGGATATTCCTGATACTGCGCCAAGTGTATTTAAGCGCGAACAAAAACAAGTACTAAATCAAATTAATCGCGCAGGTATTGCTAACCCGCAATGGGTAAATAACAACACTCTTTATTTTAATGCCTACAGTAGTGAAGAATCGGGTATTTATAACAAAGTGTCTGACATTTTTAGCTATAACACCGACACTGGCAACATAGAGCAACTTACAGAGCTGGCCGGTATTCGCCGTTTTAGTGTTACCCGTGATGGTGAAACACTTTACGGTGAGCAAATAAGAGCTGGGTATTCTGAATTAGTTAAAGTCGATCTTAATACACAAGCAATCACGCCACTTTTTACCAAGAGCTTAAAAACAACGTATGATTACCCGACTCTAAACCCCGATGAAACAAAACTAGCTTACTTATCAGCATCATTAAACGAAAACTGGCAATTGTATATACAAGATGTAAGCGGTGATGCCAGGCAGTCAATCCCAATGCCTAACGGGTATCAGTATTTAAGTCAGCCGAGTTTTAGTCAAAATGGGGAGTCTATCTATTTTGTTGCTGGCCTAAATAATAAGACTGATATTTATAATTATCATATAAAAAATAACACCCTCACCCGCTTAACTAACGGGCAAGAAGCGCTCGCATACCCGATTGAGGCTGAAGATGGCTCACTACTTTATTTCTCCATTAATGCCGATGGCCCTGATGTAAAAACGCTAACAACAAAAAACCGTACAGTCGTAACAGATCTCGCTGTAAACAGTGAAGCTCCATTGTTGATGGTAAATAAGCATACCTTGCCACCGGCAAAAATATATACCGATGAGATAGCAGAACAAAGCGATTACTCAGTACTTGAGCAGCAAGCGACGTTTGCCTTGGGATCACAGTATTATTCAGCGTCAACCAGTTTGCTAAGTGTAGGTATAAAAAGTAGCGACCTATTAAAACAACTTGATTTACAAGCGGGTTATAACATTGATTTGCATAACGGTGCATTAAATGGCGGCTTTATACAAGCAAAATACAATGCGCTGAATACAAAGTTTAAGCTTGCGCTATTTGATTATAATTTGGATACATCACGTCAATATCAACCTAGCTTAAACGCTGATATTGATGCCCGAGGTGGTTTTGCTGCAATAAGCCACCCATTGAAGTTTGGCCAGCTTCAGTTAACCCCAGAGCTTGCTTATAACTATACAGATTATAAAAATAGCCATAAAAATTGGACACGGTTGAGTATTAGTCAGCAATGGCAACATGACCGCCAAGCATTTGCCATAGGGCAGAGTATTTATGCCAGCATTTATGATGGGCAGAATCACAGTAGTCATTGGCAAGGTTATGACTTGGCAGCAAAAATATTTGGTAAAGCATTTAATATTCCCATGTTTGTGAGCTTTGAACAAAAACAGCGAGACGATAGTGATTTAGCTTTAGGTGGGTTTAGCTCTAACCTGATTAATCAGCAACAAAGTAGCGAGTTTGTGCTTGCTGCTGAACTGCCATATCACAGTGCAACTGCAGAGCGTTACCAAGGTTATGGTGGTGGCATCAGCTTTAAAGAAGGCATGCCTTGGCTTTATTACAAGCAACATCAATTAGACAACAGCGTTTATGCACAAAGTTATGGCTTAAAATATCAAGGTGATTTTAGCTTCGGAATGGGGCCTGCGGGCGTAAACGATTTAACCTTTAATGCTGGACTGTCGCGTGTTGAAGGCGACAGCTTTGAAGATGAAATGCGCGCGTGGTTAAGCTTTTACTATTCATTGTAAAAGCCTATATAGCTAAGTTACTTACTTGCCTTTAAGGACAGTAACTTAGCTTGATATACATCTAACTTTTGCTTGTCTTTTTCGAGCTCTATCGCTTTTTCAAGTAATTTTTGTGTTTGTTGATTTTTTCCTTGTTGATAGCGAATTTTAGCAAGCTCTAAATAAAGCTCTGCAATATAAGGCGCTTTTGTTATGGCTTGTTCAATATGCTCCGTAGCGGTATTAATTCGTCCTGTTTCTAGGTCATTTTTTGCAATAACTAAAAGTTCATAAGGATCTTTTTCTACTTCAGCAAGCTGGCTTTCTAATTGTTCAACAAGGTGCTGTTCACCAATTTGTTTGGCTAAAACTTGATAGTTACTAAGTAAATTTATATTTATCAGCTTATTATCTAAAGCTGTTTGGTAAATAAGTTGTGCACTTTTTAAGTCACCAGCTCGTCGATGTAAAATTCCAGCCATATTAAATAGCTCAGGATCATAAGGGGTGTATTTATTTGCTTGTAGAATAAGAGAATACGCTTGATCAAACTGCTGTTCTAAAAGCGCATCAGCAGCTAAGTTACTATAAAATTTAGAGATTAAATCATTATAATTAGCACTATCGGAATACACACTGCCTCGAGTTGGAAAGTAGTCTATTAAGGTGCCAGGACGAAAAAAAGTGATTATATTTTCTTCTTTTTCAGGTAGCTCGTTATCCGGGGCATAAACTTTAGTTCTAAAATGATTGGCTACATAAACCAAGTTATCTTCCTGTGCGTAAACTGGCTCGCTCGTCATTTCTTGGAAGCTAGTTTTAAGCCCTAAAGTTTGTGCATAGCTTTGGGTAAGAACAGCTAGGCTAATGCAATTACCTTGTGCAAGATTGATAGATTGAGATGATGTAAGAGTATCACCATGATACTTAAAATTAGAGAGCTGATTTTCAAGGTAATTATAAATAATACGGTCAGTTCGAATATTAGATGTTTGTTGTTTTTTTACGAAGGCTAGAAAGCGTGCTTTTTCGGCCTCGGGTAGTTCAAATATTGCGTCTTCAGAAGGTGTAGTTTGTTGTACAAATAATGTGTGATTAATTAACGAACTTAATTGTAAGCGCTGAGTTTGCGTATTGATTTTGCTGCTGCACCCCATAACAAGTAAAAAAGTTACGCTTATTATTAATTTAAAAATATTCATTAAATCACTCCCTTGTTGATTTCACTTTACAAGGGAGTGATTACTTTATCAAGCGTTAGCGCTTTTTCGCTGCATTACACGATTTCTTTGTGAATGCTTTTTACGTTTGCGGCGGGTAAGCCATAAATAAAAGCCTGTACCAGCGAGCCATACAGGGCTAAGACCAACAATACACCATAGTATTTTACTGATAAGCCCAGCAAAATAACCAAAGTGTAGTTTTCTAAAACTGTCTATTACTTGCCAACCAGCACCAGCCTCTCGAATATCCCAGTTAGCCATGTGTTCACCTGTTTGCTTATTGTAAGTTATGGTATTGGCGTATTCACTGGTAAGTGGATTACTGGTATTTACTTCGCCATAAAGAGTAATATTTTCATCGGGCTCTCGTGGAAAAACTAAAAAAGTTGTATTAAAAGTGGGTATTTGCAGCTTGCTATCATTAAGAATCCGCTCAAAAGAGATGTCGTCACTATATAATTTATTTGTAATAGTGTAGTGCTCTTCTTCTGCGTGTTCTATTACTTCGTGATACCACACTGCACCATTAAAATAACCACCGGTAATCGCTAAAACGATAAGGATAGGTGAGCCTAATACTCCAGTCATTTTATGAATGTCGCTAAGTACTATTTGTAAAGTTGCGCGCCAGCGTACGCTAAATAGTCGCTGCCAAAATTTACGGTAAATAATTAAGCCTGTAATGCCCAGAGTTAATAAAAATAAAGCAAAAAAGAACCCTAATACGGTACCTGTTTGCCCAGGTAAGCTTTTTAAGTCGTTAAGTAAAAAGGTGTAATGGAGTTCTAAAAACCAGTCGGTAAAATAATGAGTTGTGCTTACTGGTTCTGATAAAACCTCTCCGGTGTATTGGTCTAAATGCAACTTATACCAATCGTCAGTGCCACGCTTAACCAAATAAAGCCGGTCGGCGGTGGTGTTATTAAAAAGCTCCCAGCTTCCTACTACATACTCAGGAAAGGCTGCTTCGGCTTTATCTATTAATGAGTCCATAGGTAAGCGAGCAGTTTGCTGCTGTACCACAAAGTGTTTGTCAGGCATCAGTAAGCCATCAATTTCACTTTTAAACACTAAAACACTGCCGGTAATGCTAATAACAATTAACGGAATAATGGCAATTAGCGCCAACCAACTATGAACTTTAAACAGTGTTTTTCTCATTACTTAAGCTTGCATGTTAATTTTTAGATATGCGCATGATAACAGTTATCATTTGTGTTGCAATTATAAAATGGTGAGACTGTGAAGTTATAGCAACGGTTTTTGTATATTCAAGTTGCCACAGGAGGAAACTAAAGTAGGTGTGAAGCTTGTATAAAACCTAGCCAGCTCTACAATGCGCGCACAAAAATAAAGCCTTTAAAAACAAATGTTTAAAAAATGTTTTATTTCTTCCTTTTTATTAACAACAATGTAACGAGCGAGGTTTGCTTTGGCGTATTATTTGCCTATTTTGTCAGTGTTTATTTTGGTTTTTAGTTTTTTACCGTTACTTAATAAAATTATTAAAAACCGCAGTGTATCGGGTGTATCACTGCTAATGATGACATTTGGTTTAGCGCAAAGTGTGTACTTTATTAGCTACAATCTTTATTTTGCTCGTTTTTATATTGCCTTGCCGTTTTTTGCGACAGGTTTATTAAGTGGTTTAATTTTATACTTTTTTGCACGTTATAATGCCGCTAAACGTCAGAAGCTGCAGTTACTTGGCATGCTTAGCTTTTCGTTATTACCTTTTTTGTTGCTGTTAAACCCTAACCTAGATACTGCCACTGTGCTAAATGGCTTAACTTATGTGGGCTTAATTATGAGTTCAGTACGGGTTATGCCACAAACCTATAAAACACTGCGAACAGGGAATATTAGTAACCTTAGTGCGCGCTATTTTAGTTTGCAATTTATAGCAGGTATCTGTGGTTTGTTTGCAGAGCTAGCCATGCCAGTGCAAAGTACTTCGCATATATTAATGTTTATTATGATATTGCTAACTAATGCGCTGCAATTTGCGTGTATGCAGTATTATCGCGTACGTCCTGTGTTGGCATAAAATTATAGTGACCGTTAATTTCATTTGTGGCACTTTGAGTGACCAATAAATAAAAAGTGCCCACTATGAAATTAACTATCCATCAAATCGATGCGTTCAGCAGTGAACTGTTTAAAGGTAATTATGCTGCCGTGATCCTACTAGAGTCTTGGCTTAGTGATGATCTTATGCTGAATATCGCTTCGGAAAACAACGTGTCTGAAACCGCTTTTACTTGTCAGTCGGCAGATGGAAGCTTTGCGATACGTTGGTTTTCGCCGTTAATGGAAATTGATTTTTGCGGCCATGCTACATTGGCTGCGGCCTATGTGCTTTGTGAGCAACATAATATAACGCAGGTGCGCTTCAGCACAGAGGCGGTGGGCGAACTGATTGTTAATAAAAATAACGATGGCAGCTTTGCCATGACCTTTCCTAAACAAGCCCCTGAAGAGGTTCAGCTCATCCCTGATGCTTTATTAGCTGGCCTGTCTATACAACCTGTTAAAGTGCTGCAAAACCGCCAAGCTTATTTTGCTATTTATGATAATGAGCAGCAGGTTGTAGATCTGAAAACAACCAATGAACAACTAAAAAAATTAGCCCCATTAGATGTGGTTGCAACAGCACCGAGTGTTGAGTATGACTTTATTTCTCGTTATTTTTGGCCTGCCAGTGGTGGTGATGAAGACTTTGTGACCGGCTCAATTCATACCGGGCTTGCCCCTTATTGGGCAGAACAATTTGGCAAAAACTCTTTAATTGCATATCAGGCCTCACAACGAGGCGGGAAGCTTTACTGTGAAGTGGGTGATACAACAGTAACTTTAACGGGTCATGCCGTAAGGTACCTAAAAGGTACTATTTACCTTTGAGTTAATGTAAAAAAGGCCACGTAAAACGTGGCCTTGGTTTACTCAGTGTTATTTACGCTTCTAGCGCTTTGCTAATTAAGCGATCGATATACTTTTTATGTGCTTTGGTTGCGGTGTCTGCACCCCATGCAACATCTTGATCGGCTATTTGAGTTAGCTGATATAGCGCAGCTGTTTTTGCTAAGTTATCGTATTTACTTGCTTTTTTTAAGCCTGCAATTGCAATAAGCTGATTTACGTATTCAATCTGTAAATTATGACTGATCGAATTAGCATTTTTACTATCAACAAAAATACTTGCAGTTAAATCCCCCATAAATTGCGTAAGGCTGTATTCATTACCATATAAAGCGGTATCTGAAATACGCAGTAACACAGCAGGATGCAGTAGTTGCGCTAATACACCTTTTTGCATGCCTAAAATCATTTTATGCGGTTTAGGGTCTTCGTTTTTACCGTAATGATTAAACCCACGACGCTGCTGCTGCATAAAGTTATACAATGGCTGCATGCTTTGCAGTACATTTGGAGCAAACACATACTCAGCTAAAATAGCCATTGCTTGGGTTTGACGCTCAAGTGGTACCGGTGTAAAAGGCTTTGCTGCATTTTCATCGCCCACGACGGCACGCTCTACATAAACCCCTCCAATTTGACGAGATACCACGCCTGCTTGTGCACGATACTGGCCAAATAGGCTGTTAGCTGAAGTAACAAGCTGTTGGTAAGACTCACCTTTTACTGTAGCTTTGTCTTTAAGTTCTGAAAAGAGTGTATTGATCAGTGCCATTCTATCTGCGCCGTAAGCTGCAGGGTTAGACGACAAGTCACCTATCATCACGCGAGGGTCTATATGGCGGCCAGGGGCACGCATGTCGTCGGCATCGTTACCAAAGGAAAGCGCATGTTCGCTTGAGCGAGCGAGTATTTTATCAAGGCGAGCTTGCTCTGCAGCTTCATCTTTAAGCGCTGCGCTGTAGCCGTAATTTATTGCCCAATCATCGTATGGACCTGGTTTAGTTTGGAAAATATCGCCTTGAGTCACACCCGTTGGCGCTATATTTGCTGGCGCATAATCCATTACCGAGCCGGTAATTATGCCTTGGGTTTTACTTTTGTCGTGAACTTCTTTCTCATCCCACAAAATAGAAGACTTCATGTTGTGATTAAGACCTAGAGTATGCCCTACTTCATGTAAAACCAGCTGAGTTAAGCCTTGGCGTAACATTTGGGTATCTTCAATATCAGCGCCATTTGCTAAGCCCTTGGCCATTATTAGGCTTTGCTGTAATTCATGACCTAAAGAGCAATTGAGTTCTGAATAGTTGGTTGGCTGTGTATGGCTCATCGTGCCTTGAGTATAAAGCGTATCGTATATCCAGCGGTTTTTCATAAATACAAACTCAAGCATAATGTCTGAGCCTAAAATTTCACCGGTTAACGGGTTCGCTAATGCTGGTCCATACCCACCAAACGGTGGTTTGGGTGATGAAGTCCAGCGTAGTACGTTATAGTTAATATCGCCGGCATCCCAATCGGCATCGTCAGGTTGTATTTTTACTTCGAGCGCATTTTTAAAGCCTGCTTTTTCAAACGAGGTGTTCCAAGCAAGTACGGCATCACGCACGGTGTCACGCCATTCAACCGGTGTAGTGTTTTCTATCCACCAGGTAATCGGCTTTACTGGCTCTGAAAGTGCTGCGTTTGGATCTTTCTTTTGCAAATCCCAGCGTTTAATGACGTCTTGGTATGGCGCCCAGTCGGTTGACGTCATTTTATCAAACTGATTGGTGAAATAACCAATACGTGCATCATCAAAGCGAGGTTGGTAATTGTTTTCTGGTAAAGCCACAAATGAATGTTGTACTTTTACCGACACACTTCGGGGGTCGCTTACAGCACCTGAACCTCGAACGGTTGGGCTGCTATTGGTAAAAACATAATCGACAACCACATCTAGGTTGTTAGGGTATGGGCGCTGTTTGATGATGCGTGATTTTTTATCGTCTAATTTACCTACTTTAAAACGCTTTTTAGCATTTTTATCGTTCGGGTTAGGTGTAGGAGACACTTTATGTAGCGCTTCACTTAAAAAAAGCTTATTTACATTAAAGGCTATTTTACCTTTTTCTTGCTTTTCTATTTTTATACTTGCAAGCACGGCTTCGCTGATATTAGCTTCACTGGCTTTGACAAGTGCGCTATTTTCGTTAAATAAGTAGCGAGGGGTTTTACTAATAATATCAATACGATCAAAGTATTTTCTAAATTCAATCAGCTTTGTTTCACGATACGACCCACGAAAATGACCCGCATCAGTTACACCATCAATGGTATGCGCAAAGTACACAAAGGGCGTATCGAGCTGTGACTCGTTAATTACCATTAAGTGATCGCCGGTTTTTTCATCTTGGTAAAGATTAAAAATACCCGCAAATTCGGTTTGCCCTTTAATCATTTCAGTTAATGTTTGTGGTTTCTTTTCTTCTTTTTTTTCTGCTGCAACAGCATAGCTGCCACTAAGCGCTATACTCAGCGCCAAGGTAAGTGTGGTTAATTTCATCGTTTAGTCTTTTTTAGTTGTTAATGTAATTTTACTGTACGGTGTGTCATGCTTTTTCGCACAGTATGATTAATAAATACTAACCTAAAGTGATTAGCTTTATGATTTATAATGGTAAAATATTGTAACAATACATTTACAAAGCGGCTTAACAGTGCTTTTGACTTACCTTTTATTTGCTGAAGAAGACCTTGTTTATACCTTTTTGTAACAGTTGCTTACAAATGTCACGTTAATGTTTCATTAAGCTTTGGTATCATAGTGCTAATAGTAATTTGGGAGAAATAAACAGATGCAAGGTAATGTACTTAGATGGGCTTTTCCATTTGTAGCACTGGCATTAGGTGTTGCTGGTTTTGTTGCAATTAATGCGATTGCAAAAGAGTCAGACAAAAAAGAAGTCATAGACACTCGACCAACGGTGCAGGTTGAAGCCGTTTCCGCTAACAACCATCAAGTTATCATTAATAGTTATGGTGAAGTGCAGCCGCTTGAAAATACCCAGCTTTCAGCGCAAGTGTCAGGTGAAGTCGTCAGCTGGCATCCGAGCTTTGTAGCAGGTGGGGTTGTGGGCCGCGGTGAAACCCTATTTACAATTGAAAAAGACAACTATGAGGCCGCAGTATTGCAAGCTGAAGCTGAACTTGCCCGCGCTCAAGCGGTGTTAATTGAAGAGCAAGCGCAAGCCAAAGTAGCAGAAGACGAAGCAAAACGTTTCCCAAATAAAGCACGTACAGATTTATTTTTACGCAAACCACAAGTGCTGAGTGCGCAAGCATCAGTTAAGTCGGCGCAAGCAGCATTAAAAAGAGCCCAACGCGATTTAGATAATTGTGAAATCACTGCACCATACGATGCGTTAGTAGTGAGTCGTAACGTAGGTGTTGGCCAGTTTGTCAGTATGGGCGCTCAAGTTGCCGAGCTGAATAATATTGAAACCGCTGAAGTGATTATTCCGATCGCTGGCTTTGACAGTGTGTTTTTACCTGAGCGTGTTAAAGGGGTAACGGCAACGGTTATTAAAACAGGATTAAATGGGTTTGCTCGTCAAGCAGTAATAGACCGCGATTTAGGGATTGTTGATAACGCGACTCGCATGAGCAGTTTAGTGGTAAGAATTGAAGATCCTTATGGGCTTACTAATCAGCAGCCTGCAATTAAATTTGGCACTTATGTACAAGTAAACTTTGCCGGCACTATGCTCAATAATATTTATCGTTTACCGCAAGAGTTAGTAAATAACCAAACAGTGTGGATAGTTAATGATGAGCAACAGTTAGAGCCGCGTAAAGTAAAAGTGATTCGTGAAGAGGGTGAATATTTTTATATTAGCGATGGCTTACAAGTCAACGATAAGCTCGTTACTACCTTACCGGAATACCCTCAAAAAGGCATGACAGTAAAAATAGCCGGTTTAACAGAGACTAAAAATACAGATGCAGCAGAAAATGCATCCACTGAAAAACTTTAAGGTAGGGTGAGTTATGAATAACACAGAACAGCCCAATACAATTAAACAAACAGGGTTAATTGCTTATTTTGCTAACAACTCTGTTGCTGCCAATTTAATGATGTTTTTTATTATTGTAATGGGGCTTATAAGCTACTTTACCATTCAGCGACAAATGTTCCCTAATATAGAAGTTAACTATATTACTGTAAATGCAAACTACCCAGGGGCATCGCCACAAGAAATTGAAGAAAGTATCTTAATAAAAATTGAAGAATCGCTAAAAGATATAACTGAGATAAAAAAAGGGGTATATCGCGCTTTTCGTAATGGGGGTTCTGCCAGCCTTGAAATTAATACTGACGCAGAGCTTACCGACGTTCTCGATAAGGTAAAACTGCGAGTAGATGGTATCGCGACTTTCCCTGCAGGAATGGAGCCGGTTACCATTAGTCAAATAGAGTTTCGCCAAGATGTAATTGGTATGACGCTCGTTGCCGACCTACCGCTAAATGAGCTTAAGCCAATCGCAAATCAGGTTGAAGATGAACTCTTGCAGTTATCGAATGTCTCTTTGGTGGTAAACGATGTGCCACTGGATGAAATTGCCATAGAAATAGAGCCCGACACACTGCGCCAATATAATTTAACCTTATCGGATGTAGCGAACGCGGTACGTCGTTATTCGGCTAACTTTTCAGCCGGACAATTAAAAACTGATGCGGGTGTTATTTCGGTTCGAGTAGAAAATCAGTTTTATTCTGGTGAAGAGTTTAGGCAAATCCCGGTAAAAATTGGCGCCAATGGTGCCAAAGTGTTGCTACAAGATATTGCGATTATTAAAGATCAGTTTGTTGAAGGTGAGCGCTACTTTAAATTTAATGGCGAAAACGCAGTTTATTTATCGGTTAAAGCCACCGAAGATCAAAACATTATTCCGGTGGCCGATTCTGTTAAAGCCTACATGGACCAAAAAAATAAAGAGCTGCCATTGGGTGTGCGTTTAGAGCCATTAATGGACATGACATACTACCTTAATGCGCGCTTAGATATGATGAAAGCTAACTTGTTTCAAGGGGCTATTTTAGTTGCCATTATGCTTTCATTATTTTTACGTTTTAAGCTGGCACTGTGGGTAATGATTGGTTTACCAGTGTGCTTTTTAGGTGCGATGATGCTGATGCCGTTATTTGGTATCACAATTAATATTGTGTCTTTATTTGCCTTTATTATGGTGCTGGGGATTGTGGTGGACGATGCCATTGTCATAGGTGAAAGTGCCTACACCGAAATAGAAAAAAAAGGCGGCGGTGTTGTTAATGTGGTTAATGGCGCTAAACGAGTGGCAACCCCTGCCACCTTTGGTGTACTAACAACCATTGCGGTATTTGCGCCGTTTACGCTTTCAAGCGGCCCTGAAAGTTCCTTTTTTATAGGTATTTCAGTGGTGGTGATTTTATGTTTAATATTTAGCTTGATTGAATCTAAGCTGATATTACCGGCACACATTGCGCATACTCACTTTTCACCTATTAACCCTGACGGTTGGCGAGCACGCTTTAATAAGCGCTTTTTTGGCTTTGTGAATGGGCCGTATAGGCAGTTTATTGTTAATTGTATAAAGTGGCGTTGGACGGTGCTGTTTAGTTTTATTGCGCTACTAATTTTCACCTTTGCGTTAATATCGTCAAACCAGGTGAGAATGATCCCATCGCCTAAAGTGCCGCATGACTTCCCGCAAATTAATGTTGAAATGAATGATAATGTATCAGACATCCAAACCATTAATGCTATTCGTCAAATCGAAGCCATGGTGCTTGAAATAGATAAGCAAACCGAGCGCGAAGAAGGGCAAAAGATGATTCGCGATGTATTGGTATTTAACCAAGGTCGTACAGAGGCGCAGTTATTAGCGCCATTGGTTGATGAAGATTTACGCCCTTATAATGCCTTTGAGCTTTCGCGCCGCTGGCGTGAAGCGATGCCTAATATCGCGGGTGTTAAATCACTAACTATTCAGGATGACGTTGGCGGTGGAGGTGGCGGCGGTAACGGTGAGTTTGGTTACTTACTGTATGGCTCTGATATCGATACATTGAATGAAGCAGGGCGTCGCTTTATTGGGTTATTGCAGCAGCAAGAAGGCTTATTTGATATAAGCTCTACCATTGACCCTGCTAGCAAAGAAATACAAATGAGCTTAAAACCAGTCGCCTTTGACTTAGGGTTAGATTTGGCCTCAATTGCAAATCAAGTAGGCGCGAGCTTTTATGGTGGCGAGGCGCAACGTGTTATTCGCCGCGGTGAAGAAGTACGGGTGATGGTACGTTACCCTAAGCTTACTCGCGAAGCGTTTTCATCGCTTAAACACGCGGTTATCACTACGCCACAAGGCAAAGATGTATTGCTAGGTGATGTAGTTGAGCTAACCGAAACCCCTGGTATTAGTTATATTCGTCGTGAAGGCGGTTATCGCACTGTTTATGTGTATGGCAATATTGATGAGGAAGTGATTGAGCCAGGCGAAGTGGTTAAGCAAGTAAAAGAAAATCTACTACCACAACTGTTGGACGAATACCCAAGTGTTAAGTCAGAACTAGGTGGCGCAATTGAAGAACAACAGGCGCAAGCTAATGAGCAATTGTTATTTTTTGCTGGCGGTATGATTTTAGTTTATATATTACTTGCCGTGCCGTTAAAAAGTTACTCACAACCTCTCATTGTAATGTCGGTTATTCCATTTAGTTTAACGGGGGCAATATGGGGTCATTTTTGGTTTGGTTTAGATATTAGTTTAATGTCGGGTTTTGGTTTAATTGCTGCTGCAGGGGTGGTTATTAACGACTCTTTGGTGATGACTGATTTTATTAATCAGGCGCGTCGAGCTGGTATCAGTATAAAAGATGCGGTTATTGAAGCAGGCTGTGCACGCTTTAGACCCATATTACTTACCTCAATTACGACCTTTGCAGGGGTATTGCCGATTATGTTTGAAACCAGTTTACAAGCCAAATTTGTAACACCTATGGCGGTAGCTCTGGGCTTTGCGGTTATGTTTGCAACACTGATCACCCTTATTTTGGTGCCGTGTTTGTATATTATTTTAACCGACATAGGCGCGCTATTTAAGCGCCCGTTCGCAAGTAAAAAAGCGAGCGTAAGTTAACATCACCCAGATCATGTAGCTGAAAAAAGCCAACCTTTTATAAAGCGGTTGGCTTTTTTATTTTTATGATAAACTGACCGCCATTGTTATTTTTTAAACGGTTTTTTTGTGTCTTCTTCTGATTATTCTTTAAGCTTATTGCCTAATTTTCCTATTGCTAAAAAGCAAGCTCATGCGCTGACTACTCACGCAAAAACACGCAGTGATGATTATTATTGGATGCGCGATGATGAACGAAAAAGTGCCGAAATACTCGCGCATTTAGCACAAGAAAACGCTTATTGTGATGAGCAATTAGCCCCTATTAAGCCATTACAAAGTGCATTATTTGAGGAACTCAAAGGCCGTATTGTAAAAGATGATAACACTGTACCGGTAAAAGATGGCCAGTATTGGTATCACTCAGAGGTTCGCGGAGATGATGAATATGCGCGTCATTATCGCAGCAGCAGTATGGCAATGGCTGATAAAGAGCTACTACTTGATGTTAATGAACTTGCCAATGGCTATGAGTTTTATGAGTTAGGGGAAGTGGCGCTGAGCCCCAATGAGCAATTAATGGCTTACTCTGAAGATACCGACGGCAGACGTATATACACAG
This sequence comes from Pseudoalteromonas sp. 2CM36K, assembly GCF_023161865.1. NCBI lineage: Bacteria > Pseudomonadati > Pseudomonadota > Gammaproteobacteria > Alteromonadales > Pseudoalteromonadaceae > Pseudoalteromonas > Pseudoalteromonas sp. 2CM36K. The sequence continues at coordinate 61,208 of NZ_JALNTK010000019.1, read as the reverse complement.
TACGGTTTAAAGATTTAAGTAGCAATACAATGCTCGACGATGTACTTGAGATTACCGAGGGGCAAGTGGTTTGGGCGAACGACAATAAAACCGTATTTTATGTAAAAAAGGATTTAAAAACCTTATTGGGTTATCAAGTTTTTAGACATGAACTAGGGACTGAGCAACACCAAGATGTGCTGGTATACGAAGAGCAAGACAGCAGCTTTTTTATGGGGTTGGGTAAAAGTCGTGATGAAAGCTTGATTATTATTGATTTGGCGAGCACAGAAACTAACGACATGTGGGTGCTTGATGCCAATCAACCGCAAGGTGAGTTTACCGCTTTAATGCCGCGCGAAGAGGGGCATGAATTTGATATCGATAAGCTTGGTGATACTTTTTATATAGTGACTAACTGGCAGGCCAAAAACTTTAGATTAATGACCGCAACAAGCGACACTATTGCTGATAAAAACCAGTGGCAAACACATACCCCTCATCGTGAAACTGTATTATTAGAAGGCGTTGAACTATTTAACGACTTTTTAGTGCTTAGCGAGCGCGAACAAGGCCAAGCACGCTTTGTTGTGGTTAATAAAAACGCCGAGCGAATGAACCTTGAGTTTGATGATCCTTGTTACTACGCCGCTATTGCGGTGAACCCAGAGCCAAGTGTAACCCATGCACGCATTTACTATTCAAGCTTAACAACGCCAGGCTCGCTTTATAATGTTGATTTAACCACCGGTGAAAAAACCTTACTTAAACAACAAAAAGTACTTGGTGATTTTAACGCAAATGACTACCAGTCAGAGCGACTCATGATAAGCGCTCGAGATGGAGTAAAAGTGCCGATGTCGTTGGTATATCGTAAAGATAGCTTTAACAAAGATGGCTCAAATCCGTTGTTTCAATATGGTTATGGCGCGTATGGGATCACCATTGATCCTAGCTTTTCGAGTACGTCACTTAGCTTACTCGACCGTGGCTTTGTTTATGCGATTGCGCATGTGCGTGGTAGCGAAATGCTAGGGCGTTCATGGTACGAACATGGTAAAAAACAGCATAAACAAAATAGCTTTAATGACTTTATAGATGTAACCAAAGCGCTCACTGAGCAAGGATACGGCAACAAAAGTAAAGTATTTGCCTCGGGTGGCAGTGCTGGGGGGTTATTAATGGGAGCTGTGGTAAATCAAGCGCCTGAGCTTTACTGTGGAGTGGGCTGCCATGTGCCATTTTTAGATGTGCTCACCACCATGTTAGATGAAAGCATTCCGCTTACAACAAATGAGTATGATGAATGGGGTAACCCAAATGACCCCCATTTTTACGACATTATTGAAGCGTATTCACCGTACGACAATATTAGTGCGCAACACTACCCCAATATATTGGTGACAACCGGTTTGCACGACTCACAAGTACAGTATTGGGAACCAATGAAATGGGTGGCTAAAATGCGTGAATATAAAACCGATGATAATATTTTAGTGTTTAAAACCGACATGGATGCAGGGCATGGTGGGGCATCGGGTCGCTTTAAGAGTTTAGAAGAAAAAGCCCTAGAAATGGCCTTTTTTATCGCTTTGTCATAGCCCGTAAATGATTGTTACAAAAAAGCCTCAGTAATAACTGAGGCTTTTTATTTTTTAAAATCACTTAATCTAGGTAGGCTTTTAACATCCACACTAGTTTTTCTTGCTCTTTAATGTAGTCACTCATTAGTGACGCGGTACCTTCATCATCCGCTTCAGCGGCTTGTGCAAGAATATCGCGCTGCATTTTAATTAAGCTGCTGTATCCGGCAAGTAAGTTCTCTACTGCGGTTACGCCATCGCTGATCCCTTTTGCTTCTTTAATTTCACTTACTTCTAAGTAATCTGAAAACGCATGTAGCGGTGCACCATCAAGCGTTAAAATACGTTCTGCGATTTCATCTACTTTTAATAGTAGTAAGTTATAAATTTCTTCAAACTTTAAATGTAATTCAAAAAAGTTTCGGCCTTTAATATTCCAGTGAAAACCGCGCGCATTCATATATTGAATTTGATAGCTGCTTAAAAGCGTATTCAGTGACTTAATAATATCTTCACTTTTTGTACTGTTTAAACCAATTGCATTTACTTGCGACATACCTTGCTCCTTAAAGAACCGTTTTATGAATTTGTTTACACCTTGTTCAATACAGTCATTATTACCTAAGATGGTGTATTAATAAAATTGTTTATACATATTGGTGTCATAGCTAAAAGCTATCACCGTAGCTCGACTTTTTAAATAAGTTAGCTAGCGCTGTTTAATAGATATGGGTTGTGTTTATAAAAATACTACCTTGAGCAGTAAAATTAGTGCTTTATTAAGTATAAAACATGATCTAAAACAAGCTTTTGACAGGCGCAGCGCACACTTATTTTATTTATTGATTTAGGTCAAAAAATGCGCATAAGTAAAGCGCATAATCACTATAACCCAACTTGATAGAGAGCACTTTATTGAGTTAAGGGGCTACTTGATTATATGCGGAGAGAAATAATGGAAGCTAAAACACGTAAAGAGAATAAAGCTGAACTCATCGTTATCGGTATTGCTTTGGTCGCGTTTGTTATTGGATTAGTTGCGCACTTAGCGGGTGCGAGTTTTGCAAACTCTGATACCTTTGGTTATATCGCTGCACCTATGCCGCTGGTGTTGGGTATTATATTTTTGATCAGCTATAAAGTGGCCGCTGCAGCCGAGGACTAAATGTCCTCGTTCAAGCGTTCAAGAATATAATTAACGACTTGGCGAGAGTAAATCATACTGGTATGGCTTAAATGAAACACCTTGTGTTCAGCCATACCTTTAAGTTTGGTTTCATCCAGCAGTACGGTGCCATCAGAGCGGCTGCCTTTTACAATGAGTGGCATTAAGCCAATCGGTAAGTCGCCGGCAATGCTATATAGCTTGGCTTTAAAAGGCCAATCACCATTTTTAGAAAGTAAAAACTCAACACTATTTTTTAATAATAGCTCGAACCCTTTTTGCTGCATTTTTTCAGCAATATGGCTGCCAGTATGTGGCGTACCTAAGGTGATTACCTTTTCAACATGATGACTTGGCGCTGAGTTTGCCTCTAAATAGGCGCGAGCAACTAAGCCCCCCATAGAGTGACACACTAAAGCAGAAGGCTCATTGCTAATAAACTCATCTATTTGCGTAAAAATAGCATCTCGATTAGGGTCTCGAGTATTGTAGGTTAAGTTTAAAACTTTAACCCCCGACTCTTCCAAGCGTGAGCACAATGGGCGCATAACCAAGCCAGACATATACAAGCCATGTAAAACAATAACGCGTTTAACTTTCATACGCCCCCAAATACCAATTTTATTAAAAACATGATCATTCTAGCGTATTAAATAATCCGCTACCTGCGTTAAAAATTATTTATATAGAGCAACTATATGTCATCATTTTCGCCTTGTTATCGACTTATTTCTTTGTCGCTATAATGGATAACTAATTTAATGCAATTGGTATAACCTATTCTAATTACATTAATTGCTGAGGTTTTATCTCAATGTTAGTGGTGTCGGTATTAACCCAAACTTCACCATCTTGAATGGTAATAGCCAATTTAATATTACGATCAACCAACGCAGCTAATAACTGAGTAGCAGCATAATCAAGGCTAAAAATGCTTAAGTTTTTAAACTCGTACAATTTAGGCTGATGCTTTTGCCACCAAATAGCTTGGTTATTCTCGCCATAGGTATATAAAACTACTTTTTTAGCTTTATTACAGGCTTTTTTGAGGCGTTTTTCATCAGGTAGCCCCAGCTCAATCCACAGCTCTATTTCTTCGCTGTAATTAATATGCCAAAGCTCCGGCTCATCATCAGCACATAAACCTTTAGTAAACTCTAATCCATCACAGCTATTAAGTGCAAACGCTAGTAAGCGAATCATCAAGCGCTGCTCAGTTTCTGATGGGTGTTGTGCCAAGGTTAAATTAAAGTCTTGGTATACGTGACGGTCCATATCGCTAAGCGATAGTTGCGCTTTAATAATGGTAGATTTGAGAGCCATAATATCTAATCTGAAAAAATTTGCGTCAGTATAGCGCAATTAAATGAATTGCCAGTTAAAATAGCTACAAATTATATGTTAGGAGTTAAAAATGGCTATCCAGTGGTTCCCTGGGCGCTTGCATTAACTTCCATCAGCATACGCAGAAAGAGTTTTTCTCAATTTAAATCAGTGGTTTACCGTTATTTTATTCCGCCACATTCCGCATGGTGATTACTAAATCCGAACCGCTCAGTACCCCAGCCAGTACCCCCAGTTATAAAATTGCTATATACTCATGTTATTAATTGAATATATGGGTTATGCGAAATATGCGTTTAACTGATCGCAAGATAAAATCAATAGTGGCTACAGGTAAAGAACAAAGCTTCTCAGATGGTAATTGTTTAGTATTGCGCGTTAGGGCGAATGGCACTAAATCTTGGCGGTTTAAATATACAGTTAATAAAAAAGTGACCAAAATTTCTTTAGGTGCTTATCCAGCTGTTACTCTTGCTGAAGCCAGAAGTGTGGCAGTAAACTATATGCAGCTTTTAGCTAAAGGTATTGATCCTAAAGAATACGAAAGTACCAAGAAGCTTGAAGCAAGTAGAAAGCTAGCTAATACATTTTATGCTGCTGCAGAGCTTTGGTTTGAACGCAAACAGCCTACTGTGACGCCTCATCACGCAGCTAGGGAATGGCGAACACTTGAGATGTATATTTTCCCCAAGTTGAAAGACACGCCTTTAGAAAGCATTACAGCGATTGATACCATTGAAATTCTCAGGCCACTTGAGGCTGACGCTAAGCACTCCACAATTAAGCGTATTTGCCAAAGCTTAAACCAGATCATGGATTACTCGGTAAATCATGGCTTTATCAATGCCAATCCACTAGCAAAAATTATAAAAGTATTTACTAAAAACACGGTTGAGCACATGGCTACAATAAGGCCTGAAGAGCTACCTGATTTTTTAACGGCTGTGAATAACTCTCAAACCATTCAGGACAAAACCAAGCTTTTAATTTTGTGGCAGTTGCACACAATGACTCGTTCAAAGGAAGCCGCAGGCACTAAGTGGGCAGACATTAATGTTGAAGAGGCTGTTTGGGTGATTCCTGCTGAAGAAATGAAGCGTAGAAGGGCTCACAGAGTGCCTTTAACGCCTGCTACCTTGGCAATACTTGAACAAATGAAACCATTGAGCGGTCACCATGAATATGTATTCCCGAGTGAGCGTAATGAAAAGGGCCATGCAAGCACTTATACGGTCAATGCCGCGATTAAACGCAGTTTGGGTTACAAAGATAAGCTGGTGGCTCATGGCTTGCGCTCAGTTGCATCTACAGCTCTTCATGAGGAAGGTTACGACAGCCTTTTGGTCGAAGCCTGCCTAGCCCACGCAGATGAAAACGAAACAAGAGCGGCATATAACCGCTCTGATTATTTAGAGCAACGCAGGCCAATAATGGCTTGGTGGAGTGATCTGATTGAGCAGGCTAATTCAAAGTAATAGGAGCTAATCAAGCATTGTTTTAACTAGTTCATTGAGGGCTTTTTTTTCAGTGGTATTTTGATCTTTAGCGTAGTTGGTTAGCTTTTTTTGGTTTGCTTTGGTTAAGCCTAACGGGCTACTACTTTTTTGACGAAACATTTTCTGTTTATGTGCGTTGTATAATGATGTGTTTAGTTCAGCTGTTGTTGGGAGCTTATCCTCATATTTGTTAATAAAACGACCAACTTTATTGCTGGAACCTATTATAGGGCTTGTTGTTTTAAATTTTTGATATTTAAAGTCTACTTCAGGCCAGTTGCGAATATGTACTTCACCTTTACGCTTGAGGCTAACCATAAAGAGATATTTTAGTCTGGATCGAAAAATATATGATGGCTCAATAGTTTCGTATGGGTAATAGGTATCGGTGTAAATGATACAAGGCATATATGCATCATTGATGGACTTGAATTCATTAAGCTCAACTAGTTCAATGTCTGACGGTTTGAAGAGGTCCATAGTGTTGGGGGTGGCGTTTTCTGTTTCATTACTATTTTTAGTTATAGTTTCATTACCATAATAGTTTAAATCGATTTGAACATCCAAACTTTTAGTTGTAATGATATGATCGAATATTGGGACTTTAATTGCTTCTATAAATCCCCCTTTTAAGTGCTTCCAATTACTTATCAAGGCAATAACAGACCAATAAATTGTCTCATTATCAATTGGTTTAATGAATTGGAAAGCTATTTTTTCCTCTGCCGCCTCATCTATTTTTTCTGTTAGATAACGCCAAATCCAGCTACATGTTTCTTCATCTTTTATATCTAACCAGGGAAGTAGGCTTTTACCTGTTACAAACTGTGAATAGTCTCGTTTCATCGTCAGTAAATAGTCTTGTTTAACTCCTTCATTGCAAAGTGAGGCATCAAAAATTCTAATGATTAGAGGGTAAATCTCTTTAACGTTACAAGCAAAATCTCGAAAGTACTTATTTGGGGGGGCGTAGTAATAGCGTTTAGGAGGGTTAAATTTCAAGTAAAAAAATACCCAGCATAACTGTTTTGGCTCACTATCTGACAGCCAATTGAAACTCTCAATAGGTAGAATATTTGCAAAGTAACTCTTCATTAACTTTCTCAATTCATACTTGAGACGCCACCCTGTTTCATTAATGGATTCATTTTCCCAACACTGAATAATATAGCGAGCTTCTTTAATGTTTTTAGGAAGTTGATTTACCTGAAACAACTCAGTGTGATGAATATATTTAACTAACCACAAGAGCGATCTTTCATCATTTTTGAATGTGTCTAGCCATGACATTTTTGTAATTCCTTATTAAGTGAAGTTCATTTATAGCATAACTAAAGCATAATTTATAAGTGATTTATTCATAAAAAATCAAACTATATATAGTAAAAAATACGTAACTAAGATGCTTTGTATGAGCACGTTTTTACTGGGGTTAGCTGTTTTTTGGTGTTTATTTTCTTAGTTTTTATTTTATGATCTATCGCATGCTAGTTTTGAAAAAGCAAATATTAAGCTTTGTAGGCAGATGAATTGATCCCGCATCGGTACTACTTTTCTCTTTTTTCTTTCTGTTAAATTCAACTCAACAGCCTATGGTTTTTTGATTCATACCACACAAATCTGATGGGTTGTTTTTCTGTATAGGTAATATATACACGGCACTATCTCTCCAACATATTAAGGAATAATGGATAAATAATTACTAAGGAGACACCTCTTATGTGACTAATTAAATTAAGAGGAAATTATGAATAAACGTCATCCAGTTAATAGGAACTTAGTGATAAACAAAGTAGGGTTCTATAAAAATATTCCTGTATGGAATAAAGGAGACTTGATACAAAATTATTTAATATCTATTGAGCAGGTTCTAACTCAAAGCCTGAATGAACATCCTAGAACTTTGGCTATTAGATTTGATTTAAGATTTCCAGTTAGCTTTGGGATTATTGATCAAATCGCAAGTTTACAAACATCGCATATATCGAGCTTTTTTAAGAATCTTGATCTAGAAATAAAGCGTGACATTAAAGATAAAATTAAAAGAAACGGTAATGCTCACCATAGTAGTTTGAGATACATATGGGTTAAAGAGCAAGATAGCTCTTGCATGCCTCATTATCATGTTGCGATTTTTCTGAATAAAGACACTTATTATGGTTTAGGTAATTATCAAGGTAATGGTGATAATAAGGGCCTGGGCCAAGTCTATAGGGATTGAAACCTATGATGCAGGTAAGTGTGTAGAATTTCCTGATAATCATACATATAGGCTTAATAGGAACAGTGAAAACTTTGCAGAGGATTTTGAACAGCTATTCTTTAGAGTTAGTTATTTTGCAAAAGTTGATACAAAAGCTTTTGGTAGTAAAGATAATTACTTTGGTTGCAGCAGAAGGTAATCAACTTCCCATTAAGCTACTTAAAAGTGTTTTGAGACCTTCAACTAGCTAAATAAGCTCAAATCCTTAGTATATAAGGGCTGGCAAGTTCCCAAAATACCATTATGAGAACCTAAAAAATAAACGGTGTTATTGCACTATAAAAGAGTGCTCATATTGAGCACTCGTATTTAATTAATCAAACAAACTAGCAATGCCAGCAACTACTCCACCAGCTACCGCCAAAGGGACTGTAATAGGCGCAGAGGCAACACCTGCGCCTATTACTATTGCACCAGATGTAAGCGCTCCAGCAGCTGCACCGGAGCCTATAGCCACAGCTGTTCTGCTTACGCTAGAATCACTACTGCCAGTTATCTGTTTAGATAACTCATTACCAACCAAGCCGCACGAAACAGCTTTATCTAAAGACATAATGCCTTCCTTTTAGTTAAGTAAAACAAGCGCCAGAATGACGCTATCAAGGGTTATAGCTCTAGTTCTTCAAAGTCTTTGTCTATTTCCTCCTGTGTTATGCCTATATAACGAAGTGTTGTTGCTTCGGAGCTATGGCGAAGCATTTTCATTACTCGGGCGATGTCGTGGGTTTTCTGATACAAGTGATAACCGCGTGTTTTACGCATTGAGTGAGTACCTAAATGAATGTTTAGTTCTTCACCAACTAGCGCAAATGCTTTTGTAACCGCTCTACGAGATAGCGGTTTGGGCTTTGAGTTAATTGCTTGTTGATTTCGGTATGATTGAAATAAGTAGATGTGATGTGGATGAGTAAGCTTAATTTCGTTGATTAAGGTAAGCGCCTTATCATTTAGCTTTATTTCAGCTAATTTAGAGGTCTTTGACTCGTAAATAATCAACCTATCGTTGTTTATGTCAGTAAATTTCACTGCAAGTAAGTCAGATATTCTAAGCGCGAGATTTAAGCCAATATTCCATATTTGACTCATTTGCTTTGAGCAGCGCTTTTCTAGTAAATAGCTAACGAGCCTTACTGTATCAAGACCTTTAACCGCTTGTACTTCAGCCATAAAAACCTCCAGTTACTCAGTAGTAACCGTTACCTGATAACAACCTGTGTTGTAGTACTCAACAAAGTTTGAAATGAACAAGGCTAACAACTCTTTACCTTCCTTAGCGTTCAACCAACCAGCTAAAAAGTGATAAACCTGCTTAATACTAAAGCACACATCAATTTCTTTTATCAGTTCAGGGGTATGACGGCCCTGATACGAAAAGTCAGTAATATAAATAAGCTGCCAGCTGGTGGCCTGCTTTTCTAGCCTTACCTCTACAGGATGAAAGCCTCCAGCTTTTGGACTGTAATCTGGATCTCTAAAGTTAAGCGTAACCGCTTTTGCCCCACCTACAGAATCACCCCCATTCGTAACTGCACTTACAATTACACCAATAAAAGAGTCAGGCACATTTAAGCCTGATACTTGCTCTATTTTTAACGCCATATTTAACTCCTTTTAAATTAAACCATGCTCAGCAAATGAATACGTGCTTTCGCCAATAATGATGTGATCAAGCACAGATACATCAATTAGGTTAAGTGCCTGTTGAAGTTTGGTAGTAATAAGTTTGTCTGCTTGAGATGGGGTGGTAACGCCCGAAGGGTGGTTATGCGCCAGGATAACGGATGCTGCATTAAGCTCTAACACCTCTTTAACGACTTCTCTAGGGTAAACACTAGCTGCGTTAATAGTGCCTCTAAATAGCTCTTTAAACTCCAGTATGCGGTTCTGGCTATCTAAAAACAGTACGGCAAATACTTCATGTTCATGTATCGCTAATTTATGTTTTAAGTACTCTTCACAATCATTAGGGCTATTTAAAACGCCATCTCTAAACTGCTTCTTAGCGATTATGTATGCAGCTGCTTCAAGTATTTGCTCATCATTTACGGGGTGTTTAAATTCATATAACGACTGTTGACCTTGCATTGTAAATTCCTCTTTAGTGGTTCATGCAAGTTAGTGATGTATATGTGTAAGTTTTTTGTTTGAAGAGCATAAAAAAATACTGACCCCGGAAAGGTTATGTACTAATAACCAACCGGAGAAACTCCATGCGTTTAATCAAATTAAAAGAAGTTATACAAAAAACATCATTAGGCCATTCAAGCATTTATAAATTTATTGCAGAAGGCACATTCCCAAAGCAAGTATCGCTAGGCGCTAAATCAGTAGCTTGGTTAGAATCTGAAGTAGATGATTGGATCATGGATAGATTAGGAGAAAGAGGTTAATTGTTTTTACTTTGTAAGGTAATAAGAGCTATCTATTTAGATAGCTCTTGAAGAGCAGTTGCTACGGTGTGTATTCTGTTTCATGGCATTTAGGGCAAGGTGGCAAAGTATCATCATGATCGTCAAGTGTTACAGTGTTGCCGCAATTATCACATTGGTAAGTGCCAGTACCTGGTTTTTCCCCTGTTGTAGACATTTTTATATCCTCTGTAAGTTTACCTAAAAAGCTACTTCTATTATTGAATTGGTGATTCAATAAAACTCAGTTTTATAGTGAATGTATTAATTGAAAGGTTAAACTTAGTAATAAGACATCCATCTGTAAAGGTATTAAAGGTAATTTATAGTCTTAAAATCGTAAGCGATAAATTGGCTACTTATTTAACAACGAGGAAAAGATATGAACTCTTTTTTTAATGATTTAGAAAAGCAGCTCTCAGGTATGGATGGCGGGAATATTAGTGCACCTTTATGGCTTTCAGGGCTTGAATGGGGTGGCGCAGATGAGAAGGTTACCTCAGAAATAACACGGCCAACCCACGAAGTACATGGTTATTGCGTTCCTTACTTATCTAGTGGGTGGAAAGCTGAAAACCTGAATTTTTATAAATGGCAATTCGACCAAAAAATAGCAAAAATCCTTTGTAAGGCCTTTGAATTTCAAGATGGTTATAAAAATTACATGAAAGATCACTACTGTAATTTTGATTCGAATGAGTTTAAGTTAAATTTGTTCCCCCTCCCTTGCAAGAATATGAACACTTGGTCAGAGGAGCATATCGAATTAACGAAAACCAAGATCAAATATCACTATCAAACACACTGTTCTGTTTCACGGTTTAAATTATTTAATGACTTAGTTAAAGAGTTTGAGCCAAAGGTTATAGTTTGCTTTGGGCAAAAATATCTTGAAGAGTACAAAATGGCATTTTGGAGCTGCAACGATAATAGAATTGATTACACGGAAGTGCTTGAATCGGTTGGGGTTAAAAATACGCTGAAAATTCTTAAAGCCAATGGTTTACCAATATTGGTAATCGCGCCTTTCTTAGGGCGTAACTTAGTTGCTAATGTTGAGCTAGATAAAGTGGGAGAAATAATAAAAACATATCTTTAATACAGTTCAGCTATAAGCTACTTTTTCTCTTTGTTAGATAGCTTTATAAAATATCAAAAGTGTATGTGATCAATTCAGACTCTGGTAGGATGATTCATAAAACGTAAGGATTACAAGTATATGAATTATAATATTGAAAACATTCTACTAGCTTTGCTTGCTGGTGAGCCAGTATCAAATGCTGAGCATGTCGTGTTAAAGGATGCTTTAAAACCAGTATTTTTTGGTAAAGGTTTTATGACATGGGCCCGAAATGAAAAAAGGGATGAAATTAAAGAAAATATAATAAGTGAAGGTAACAGCTTAGTTTATAGCGTGAAGAATGACGCGAATGCTTTAATTGATTCATTTGCAAGTATGGCGAGTGAGTTAAACCAAGGAGGGCAACTAAACTTATTCTACGATCTCTACAAAATCTTTCCTAAGTTTCAGGGCGATGCTCTTAAAGGCAATGAAGCTAAGCTCTTGACCATAATCAAAGATGCACTTCAATCAGAAGATAAAGATGCGAAAGCAAGAGCTACTATGCTAATTGCTTTATATGCTGAATCTAGTAACTCTCAATCTAGAAAGTCTTCTGCAGGCAACGCAGCTGAGCAAGCTATAGAGTTACTAATGCGTTCAATAGGCTTAGTTAAAGGTGAAACTTACGGAACACAGTTTATTTATCAAGGCTCTAATACCGATTTCGTAATTCCATATGCGGAAAGTGGCGATATCAATAGTGTTTCAGCATTTATTGCTGTCCAAGTTAGCACTAATGATAGAGCCCGATTAAGCTCAAGTGAATTGCACCGAGGTGCTAAGAGATATTTGTGTTCACTCAATGGTTGTAATGCATCAAGTAAAAGCACGAAAGACATTGGTGATGATTTAGCCGCTGGTTATTTAGATAATGAAACACATTATGTTGTCATTGAACGTGAGCGACTAGCAGCAATAGAAGATGCTGAAAGAAGGCTGGAGAAAGCAGAAGGCACTCCAAGAGCTGTAAATGCTAAAAGGCGTTTAAAATGGCTAAAAGCTTATGCAATTAACTATGAAGAATTTGCCTGTCAAATTAAACAATTAGCAAATGAATAACTCCCTCTCCTTAATTATTAAATCAGTTATATAAACAATTAGCTTATATTTATACCCTGGACTTAGTTTCAGGGTTGCGTTAAACTGTTAGCTATTAAAGTTTCGGAGTATTTATTTGTGCGGCATATTGAGCTGTTTGCTGGCTGTGGCGGCCTTTCATTAGGTTTAGAAAGTGTGGGTTTTGAGTTTGTTTTAGGTAATGAATTATCACCTATGGCAGCAGAGACGTTTGCTTATAATTTCTTTAATGAAAATTTAAGTGACTTAGCTAAAGCCCAAGCAAAGCCGGAACGAGTGAAGTGGATTAATAGTCGCAATGATGACTTGAATGCTAGGTTACGAGAAAACCCTTTTGAATTTCCTACTATTGATGAGAGTGGTTACAGAGATTTACCTGTTGATGTTTGTGAATACGAAGGCAAGTTATTGGTTGGTAGTGTCAGGGAACTAAACACTCTTTTATCACAACGACCTGAGCTCGCTGATGCGTTACATAATAGTTTCGGGAAAGGTGAATTAACACTTGTTTCAGGCGGCCCACCTTGTCAGAGCTTTAGTATGGCAGGTGCACGTAAAAAAGATTGTGAAAAGAATACCTTACCTTTGGAATTTGTTTCTTTTGTTGAGCGTACTCGGCCGCGTTTTGCGTTGCTTGAAAACGTAACAGGTATTTTAAGAGCATTTCAAGACGATGATGGCAATAAGTACCATGCATGGTATGAAGTCGCGAAAGCTTTCGCTTCTATCGGGTACGTGCCGCTTTGCCTTCACGTTAATGCTCGTTACGTAGGCATTGCACAAAACAGACCTCGCTTTATTCTTATAGCTATTCGACAAGATGTTCATGAAGCTATTTCTGAAGCACAGCACTTGAATGAGCAAAGCCTTAGTCTACTCGCTTCATCCTTGCCGTTTTTTAATATGGTGCAAGAACAAGGCGCTGAATTAGAATTTGGCCATTTAGATTACTTTGATGTAGATAAACAACCAAAGGTATTCGAAGGAAGCTTTTTAGCTGAACTTGTCAATGGGACTCAGGTTTCTGTTAGTGAGGCAATTGATGATCTTCGAGGTGAAGGTATAGATCCATCTAACTTTGTTACTCAACTTAACAGCACCTTTGAATTGCCAGATAGAGGCGTTATTCCAAATCACGATAAACGTGCGAATGGTGAACTTGTGCAAAGGCGCTTTAGGCTTTATCAGGTGTTACAACAAGTTGGTAGTAAAGCTGTAAGCAAAGAGGTATTCGCTATTTTAAAAAGTGAATCTACAACCCTTAGTAGTGATGCATGGGCTGCACTTTCTAAGTATGAGTATTTAAATTTAGATGGTGAATTAGAGCTTATTAAAAGCCTTCAAGAGTTTATTAGTTATTTGAAACGTCACCCAACTAAAAAGCAAACACAGAAAGCTTTGACTCCAAACTCACCTGCACCAGCAGCTTTATCTATCCCTGATGATGCATGCCATTATCATGAAGATGAACTTCGTACACTTACCGTAAGAGAAATGGCGCGCATACAATCTTTTCCTGATAACTTCGAATTTCGCTCCAAGGTAACCACTGGCGGTAAAATGAGGCGATATGAAGTACCTCAATATACGCAGGTTGGTAACGCCGTTCCTCCATTGCTGGGAAGAAAGTTAGGTCAGATTATTTTGACGCTAGATAATTTATAAATGGATATTATTTAAATCGCAGTTGTTTGGATATAACTACTCATGTAAGAGTAACTTCAGTATAATTGCCGTCGTTTTTGTTATTAAGAGTATAAAATGATACGGAATTTGACTGCAGTGGATTTGTTTTCTGGGGCTGGTGGTTTTTCACTCGCCGCCCAAAATGCAGGGGTCGATGTCCTTGCAGCTATAGAGTTTGATCTAAATGCAGCTGAAACCTATCAAAATAATTTGGTAGACCGCCTTGGTGCACCTACACAAGTTTTTGCTCAAGATATTACAAAAAATCTAGATATAGACTCTATGATGCGATATCAAGGAATAAAGAAAGGTGAGCTAGATATTCTGCTAGGCGGGCCTCCTTGTCAGGGGTTTTCTTCCCATCGAATAAAAGGTTCTGGCAAAGACGATCCTAGAAATGCCTTGCTCATTCGTTATTTCGATTTTGTTCGTCATTTAAAACCAAAAACGTTTTTAGTTGAGAATGTCCCTGGGCTTTTGTGGGAGCGCCATAAAGACTATCTAAATAAGTTTATAGATCTTGCTGCTGAGCATGGCTACCAAATAGTAACTGGTGCGCCTATGATATTAAATGCAAGAGACTATGGAGTTCCACAAAACCGTCGAAGAGCTTTTATATTTGCAGTTCGTAATGATATCGCCAAAGGCGATATCGAGTGGCCACCAAAGCCAACGCACTTTAAATCTGGAGACTCTAAATGGTTGACAGCTTCAACGGTATTTGAAAAACCGCCGTCATCTATTTTAAATGGCTTTAAAAGCAGGCTCGAAACTAAATTTAATCTCTCTAGCAATGATTCAAACAAAATTGTAGATGAGCTACAATGGGGCAGGGCGCTAAATGTAGGAGACCCTTGTAACTTGAATATGTGTCACTCTGAGGTTATGAGAAATCTGTTTAAGAATACTCCGCTGCTAGGTGATAGGGATGAGTCAGGGCGAGAGTTAGAATGTCATAAAGGTTACTCAGGGCATAAAGACGTATACGGCAGGATTTATCCTCATATACCATCAAACACCATGACCACAGGATGCAATAACCCGTCAAAAGGCCGGTTTGTTCACCCATGGTTAAATCATGGGATCTCTCTTCGTCATGCTGCTCGTTTACAAACCTTTCCAGATGATTATATTTTCTCAGGCAAGATAATGTCTATGGCAAAACAAATAGGTAATGCAGTACCAGTAAAGCTAGCTGAAGCCTTAATTTTACAAATTCAAAGCATCTTAGATAGACGCTTTGAATAGTTTTAGTTCTCTTATTCTTTGTTGAGCAGATTGCCCTCTGATAAATCTAGTGTCAGAAAGTCGACTCCAATTCGACCTTCATAATGACTTTGAATATTTTGATATCTAGCTGCATATGCTGGTTTTAATAATGAAACAGGATAAACTTTTTCATCTCTCTGTATTACTTCTGGTAAGCCTGCTTCATCAACTTTTGTTTCAAAAGTTATTATTTCTTTAAAGTTAGCTCCATCATTGTACCAAGTCTCATCATCATGATTTTTCACGACCACTTTAACGAGTTCCGGCAGCTTTGATTCTTTATTTAAGACAGAAAAGGCTAGCTCTTCTCGATCTGGGGAGGTAATAAATATATATGAAGAATGATGCGCATTATGTAGAGCTTCAGTTATGTCTGTAACTCTAATTAATTTTACTAGAGTTAATGCTCGGTGTGGTTTAAGGGCTGAGATCCCTAAGTCAGTCTCTTGTCCTGGAATTGTATTACAGCTAGGAGTAACACATATGTACCAATTTTTTTCTGAGTCTATTAGGACACTTCCAGTAGTGATGTATTTGTGAAAATGTTTAGTCGTAGAAAGTTTCTCATTATAAGCATGAGCTATTAAATATAGGTCTTTGAGTTCAAGTTCTCTGTTACTTACATTTCTAGCTGACTCATTAAGTATACTTTTTTGAAATTCTTTATGCAGTTCAGGGGCTTGCTTAGATCGCTCTACATAATCTATAACAGGATCCGTTATTGCTCGAGCTGATGCTACGACGTCAGCAGCAAAATTAGAGTTATATAAGATCGAGTCTAACGCTTCATTTACTATGTTGCCTAAAAGCTCTCGAGCAACTCGTTCTTTATGTTTATCTTCTGACTGTAATATACCCCAAAGAAAAGCCATTTGATCTTTCTCTAAATAAGAAATTGCTTTTTCCATAGACAAGTTAGCATCTTCAATACGGTTTTGCAGATCCGATGTAACAACTCGATATAAGCTTGGTTTCCAATTACATAAAGCTGTTTTAATACTATCCCAAACTTCTGTCGGAGATTCTTTGTCAGTTTTCGAACATAAAACAATGAAAACGTCACCTGCTTGTATCCAGAGGCCTCTTTGGCCATGAATGCAACGCTGTGTATATTTTGTATCATTGAAATTTAAATGCGCGATTGATTTCTCTAGTAGTACCTTTAGATGCTCTTGCGTAGGCTTTTCTATATCAGACTCATCGCAAATCGCAGAAAAATCTTTACAAAAATCTCTTAAATTAGCATTGTCTAAAATGAATTCTGACTTCATTTCTTCTGTAACAAAATTATCCCATAACTCAATCCAATCAAGTGAATTTTCATTCCATTGCTTTATTAAATACGGATTCTTAGTAATGCCTTCTATATCTAGTTCTTTTTGGGAACCTCTAAGAGTAGTTGCGACCTCAAGCCAAACTGAAGATAGTTGTTCATTTGTATAAATAACCACCATATTCATGTGTTTACTAGAGCTTAGTTGAGAAACTAAATTTAGAGAGGCCTCAGCTCTGTTATTTTCGAACTGAGGTTTTAGATAATAATCTAGAACAATTAGATCACTTTTTCTGATTTTCTCATAGTCTAAGTTCGTTGTATCACTTTCAACGTCGCAAATTAGCTTGTTGTTATGAAAAAAGTTAACAAACTCTTTAGCAACATCGCTTCGTTGAACCTCTGTATTTATTTTATTTAACTCATCAATTTTACTTTTTAAATCAGCCAAATCAGATAAGTCACCATCTCTCAAATCATTTAATTTCTCAGAAATAGTTTTCTTGTTAGTAACTAGTTCTTTATAAGGAATATACTCATCATCAATCAATAACACAGATCTAATGGCATCATCACGAAACGCTTTTACTATTTTTTCTTTATACATTGCAGTCATTTTTTGATTTCCATACCACGAAATTGAATTACAAAGTTAGCGCCATCTTTGATGAGCTTTTCTTCTTCCTTTTCTGCGTACCAAATTTTATGGTGCGCAACGGAGAGGTTTTGCTTAGATAAGTAAAGGCCTACCCCGTTACCGTTTGAACGCCGGCTATAGAAAAGCTCAAACAGCCTATCGATGTCCTCCGCGTCTACCGCTGGTCCGCTATTTGCGATTACAACTAAGTCACCAATAATATCTATTCTTATTGTTCTATGCTCTGCAAGGCTAACCCAATATAGGGCATTATTTAAAACGTTTATAAATACAGGGATAATTCTAGATCTCACATCTACTACAACCATCTTTTCAAAGGTGGGGCTGATTATTAGCTCAACATTTTGTCGTTCAAACCGATCTCTGAAAAAAGTATTAATGTTTTTTATAATCTCGACACCAGTAATATCATCACGTGCTTGATAACCTGACAATTTTAAAGGAGATAGAAAGCGAAGGTAGTCAGTAAATTGTTTGTGTGCAGCCATGGCATTTTTAAAGCCTATTTGACTTTGCGCATCACTACTCATTGATTTAAGTGCGCGGGTAACAGCCTGATCTTGAGCATTTAGCTCGTGAGCAAGAACTTCAAAACTGATTCCTAGTTGCGCAAGGCTTCGAATTTGATTTATTTCTTTCTCTGCATTCACGCGCTCTTCCTCTGCTATTACAAAAGCAGAATCAAGGTCTATACCATTTTCAAGCTTATCTAAGGCTTGTAAAAAAGCATCGTATTTATAAGAAAATTCATCAGCGAGAGTTATGTAAATAGCATCTAAACTATTGAGCGTAGATGCTACATCGCTAGATTCAGTAACTGCATCTAAAATAGGAAGAGCCTCTTTCTCATACGCTTTTTTATCTTCTCTGGATTCGCTTATCCAGAAATTTTTAAGCCGTTCAAAAGTACTTTCAATATTAGTGGTGTAACGATTTAGCTGTTTATTGAGCGATGAATCACTATTTTTGTATTTTTTCTCAGCACTCTGTATTGGTGAAAAGTACTGCCCTTGAGCTTCAATTTTATTTAGCCTTTCTCTACATGTCTGCAATAACTCTGTTAGTTCGGCAAACATATCTCGGTAAGATCGATATTGCTCTTCTAATGGTTCAGTTACCTTTGCGGGCTTATTTGGCACTTTTAGATCTGTTCTTAGTGATTCAATTCGATCAATTTTTTTAATCAAGCTATCTAGCTGGTTAAGGGATATGGAAATATCACTCCCTAACTCAGTATGTAAGTTTTTAGCTTCTTCTACTTGAGTAGTTAATATGTCTTCATTTTTTTTCAAAGTTGAAGTAAAAGTTTTTACATTTACCCTAGCTGATGCTTTTTGTGCTTTTTTCTGTTTTTGTTTGGCTTTTGAAAGCGCTTCAAGAACAACTTGACGGTTATCTGATTTTGCACCGAAAAACTTATCAGCTAGATTTATTAATAGATTAATAACAAGAGATTTTAATTCTCTTGCTGCTTGATTAATAATAAAGCCTTCTCTACCTGCTTTATCTTTTAGACGATAATTATCTTGTTGATGAAGTGCTATGTGACCAAATAGTCGACGGTTTGACCAGTAGTATCGGCCAGCACTAATAGACCTTCTCTCCTCTATCTCAAAATAATCATTATCTACACGTCCGAAAGGTAGCACTCTTAGTCCATCTCGAGAGATCATAAATCCCGAATACTTTGCTGCTTGTTCTTTAATAGCAGCTAACTCTTCTGGGGTATGAGTTGATTTGGATTGATCAAATTCGAAAGCACCTAATTGTAGATTGAATTGTCCAGTTTGAGTGTATGCTGACATTCCTGAAGAGCGGCATGGGATTTCTACATTGTCGTATTCTACACCAAAAGCTCTAACAGCTCCTCTGAACCAGCCTTTTTCATCTATAACACCTTCAATTTTATGCTCTAAATTTGAGAAGTCGTTATAACCAAACACATCCCGATAATCTAAAATAGTGCTATAACTACCGGTGTTCCAAAACTCTCGGTCAAACTTTATTATTTCATAACGAAAGTTAATATTTTGATCATCTTCCTCTCTATCATAAGGGTTTACAAAAGCCCTTAATGTATCAACCAAACTTTCCTCAATTGCTATAAACTCATCTGAATCCCGCCCTAATTGACCCCTATTGGTTAAGAGCTCTAGATCTCGATTTAAATCTAATAGAAAAAGTGCAGTACCATGCGTTTGACCATCTAAGCTTTCAGCACTCTCTAAGATTTTACTCCATTGTTCTAGATAATGTTCATTAAAAGAAAATGATTCACTCAGGCGCTTTATTTTATCCTCAGTTGAGATAAATACACTGTTATTAGAATCACTTTGATGCGCTGCATAAGCTTCTTTTTCATCATCAGTGAAGCGCTCCCAAGCTCGTCTTAATATTAAGTCGTCAGGATTACTTTCTGAAGGTTCCAGGGCTAGATTGGATAACATATCTTTTTGTAATTCACTACAAAGTGCTGGTAACTGCTCTAATGAATCGAATTCACTCATCGGCACTTTAATATCATGTAGGCTGAGATAGGTATTTTCAAAAAGACGCCAGTCAATAAGCGCAGCGGAAAAGCGAGAATCTATTTTCTTAGTAACTATAAGAGTTACGGGAGCCAAGAAAGCTGTAGAAAGCCGGCCAATCCCTTTTTCACCCTGTGTAAAGCGGTCAGGTAAACCAAAGCGATCATTTTCTGGAAGCAGCTTTTTAGTTGTTTTTGATGCTGTACCAATTGTTAGCCAGCTGTCGCTTAGTTGCTCATATGTCATGCCACAGCCGTTATCAATAATAGCGCCACACTTAATATCAGCGTCATACAAGTGAAGGGCTACATCTCTAGCATAAGCATCGTAGGAATTTTTCCATAATTCACTGACAGCTGTAGGCGCATCGGCTATTTGGCCTTTTCCTAGGTGATCAATTGTCCTAGCCTGAGCTTTGAAGGAGACTGACTTTCTATTTGATTGTGAAATCATATCAAATGCTTACATCCATGGTTAATAAAATCATTCTATAAATTTTTACAGTTTTAGGCTAGCATACTTTCAATGCATTTAGGCTTTAGATATATTCTGAATAATCCTATTTATTAATGAGGTGATTTATTGTCTAGCAGAGCATCTAAAAAGAGTTTTAAATCAGCATAATCTTCAGACTCAAATAATACTTCACCGTTACCAGCATAAACCTCAGGTTCTTCATTAGTTCCCTCATTAATTGCATCTACAATTACATACCTAGGCGTATCTTCCTCTCTTTGTTCTACATCAGCATAATCTACCCATACTACGTAGTACTGTTCACCTACTTTAAAGTAAAAACTTGGGCATTGATCGTTATGCCAGCTTTTATCTATTAAGTAAGGGTGATTTTTTAAGTCAAAGCCTAGGTCAAAGTTTTGACCAAATTCTTGTTTGTATAATTCCATCTTAAACTCCTAATAATGAAAAAGAGCCACTCAGTTGAGTGGCTCTTTTTCATGTGTTTTTAAAATACTTCTATGAAGCTTTTTTGATCTTCATTTAAATAGTAATATTTCAATTTAAACCAGAGATTCTCTTTTAACTTGTGGAACCATGCCACATCTTCTTTTGTAGGTTTTTTTGATCCAACAATCCAAAATTCATCAGAAGGTTCTACGTCTGGATAGTACCCATACCTAAGTAATTGCCCTATAGCAGCTTCAATTTCTTCAGTCGCAGTTCTTTTATACTTTAATTCAGCTGTTATCTTTTTTGAACCATCGACTATAACTATATCTCTTTTAAAACTGAGATCATGGTATTGACGCTTTATAACTAATTCTGGGTTTTTAAGTTTGTACCATTGAACAAAATTATCTTCCATGAATTGTTCTTTCCTTTCACAGACCTTTTCAGATATAGCTCGTCTTATGTAAGTAGCTGGTCCTTCATTACGGACTTCAGATTGAATTTCATTATATAATGCATGATTTTCTTCGTCGTGAATAAAGCCATCACAGATGCCTGCTTTGATAAATGACTTTAATGCCTCAAACTGTTGAAGGTTATCTTCCTTTAGATAAAACAATATATCGTAATAGCTCTGTGTCTTATTGAAGCAATTTTCAGGTCGCAACAGTTGTGAAAGATCTTCCGAGTAGAAGTAATCTGGAATATCTAAAGCGTTAACTCCAAATCTCACATTTACCCCATTTTTAGATGGTCTAGGATCAATTGATACTCGGCCGTTTTTATTACTAGGTCCAAATTTAAACTTGGCATTACCATCATTAACCCAGCCTTTATTGCTTCCCCTGTAGTGCAAATGTAAAAAATCTATAATGCTGTCAAGTAAAGGCTTGTAATTTGGGTTTTTAGAAAGCCATAGCATAGCTTGTTCTTTATCTTCAATTTCAGTTGCTCGACCTATTTTAGAATTCTTTTCGTCCATACTCATTTTTCCTTCCTAATACTTTTAATAAATGGTTACTATCAACTATTTATAACTCTAGAGCTAATTCAGTTTTTTTAATAGAGTTATTTCATTAACGCCAATAAAGGTGCAAATTTTTATTATTTGTAAATAGTCGCAATTTTTTATAAAGAACTAAGTTAGTGTTTTGTAGTAAACTACTCACCATTAGTTGAGGTGATAAATCGAAATTATTCACCCAGTACCCCACATAGTACCCCATGGTGTTATGGGTTGAAATAAAAGGTTTATATATCAAATGAGTAGAGCAGGAATACAGTGGTTCCCTGGGCACATGAATAAAGCCCGAAATGAAATTAAAGAAATAATGCCACAAATGGATGTGATCATTGAAGTGCTAGATGCGCGCATTCCTTACAGTAGCGAAAACCCGATGGTGGCTACCCTGCGTGAAGGTAAACCGGTCATCAAAATTCTCAATAAAGCCGATTTAGCTGATCCTAAAATGACGCAAATCTGGAAAGACTATTTTGAGCAAGAAAATGGCGTAAAAGCCATTGCGTTTGGTAATGATAAAGCCGCAGAAGTGCATCGAATTAATGAACTGTGTAAAAAGTTAGTGCCGCATAAAGTCGGTGCCGATAAGCAAATTAAAGCCATGATTATGGGGATTCCTAACGTAGGTAAATCGACGCTCATAAATGTGCTTGCTGGGCGTATAGTGGCTAAAACCGGTAACGAGCCTGCAGTTACTAAGGCGCAGCAACGTATTAAACTTGATGATGGCATTATGCTTTACGATACGCCAGGGATGCTGTGGCCAAAAGTAGAGAACGAAAACTCAGGTTATCGTTTAGGCGCAACCGGTGCGATACGTGATACCGCTATTGAGTACGAAGAAGTGGCAAGTTACACCGCTGAGTATTTATTGCATGCTTATCCTGAGCTTTTAAAAGCGCGCTATAAATTAGATGAACTGCCAGAAAGCGATTGGGAGTTTGTTGAAATGGCGGGTAAAAAGCGCGGCTGTATTCGCGGTGGTAACCAAATCGATACGTATAAAATGTCGGAAATTCTAATTAATGAATTACGAGATGGCATTATCGGTCGTATTACCATGGAAACACCTACCATGCGTGAAGAAGAAGAGATAATGGTAGCTGGATTGCGCGCGGCAGCAGAGGCGAAAAAGCAAGCCAAAGAAGAAGAGAAAAAACAACGCCGAGCACGTGCACGAAAAAACCGCCGTTAATTTATAAAAGCTTAGGTTAAGGCCTTACGCGTTAAATTACAGACATAAAAAAAGCCCGTAAGGGCTTTTTTAGTTTCATATCTACCGTCACCGATATGAGCAATGTAGCAAGTAAATGAGTAGGGCGGAAACAGGTCATAAACAGCAAGGGGCGTTGTGGTTTATAACAGGTTTCCATAGCTGTTAGCGTGCGCCACACGTTTGTTTCAGGGTCGAGAAACAAATGAATTTTTCAGTCACAAGAAGCAATGCACTCCCTCTTGTTGATAGTGATTATCAGTTAGATTTGAGTGGCTGTCAACACCTTAATGAAAATGATTCTCATTAACTTTGGGTTGGTTTTATATTAAATTATAGGCATAAAAAAAGCCCGTAAGGGCTTTTTAGTTTCATATCTACCGTCACCGATATGAGCAATGTAGCAAGTAAATGAGTAGGGCGGAAACAGGTCATAAACAGCAAGGGGCGTTGTGGTTTATAACAGGTTTCCATAGCTGTTAGCGTGCGCCACACGTTTGTTTCAGGTCGAGAAACAAATGAACTTTACCGTCACAAAAAGCAATGTACTTCCTTCTTGTTGAGATTGATTATCAGTTAGATTTAAATAACTGTCAACACCTAAATGCAAATAATTCTTATTTTAACTTTTTGTTTATTTATAGCACTAAAGTAAGGGCTGATTTTTGCTGCAGTTCTCCTTATGCCAAGTTAAGTATTATAAAAATAATAACAAGAACAAAAATATGTTTTCTATTTGGTTTATTAGCCTTATTGCCGTGGTGTACCTAGGAGTATTATTTGCAGTGGCGGGGTGGGCAGATAGGCGTAAGGTGCTGCCATTCAAGGGCATGATTTATGGCCTATCATTGGGTGTTAATTGTACCTCATGGGATTTTTATGGCACAACTGCGCAAGCCGCAAGTAATGGTTGGTGGTTAGCACCAACTTATGCGGGCACTATTATTTATTTTTGGCTGGCAATTGTATTGCCGCATTGCACATATTTGTCGACAACAAAAACTCACGTCATTAGCTGATTTTATTGCTACGCGATATGGGCAATCGTCGAGTTTGTCAGGGCTGATCTCACTTATTTCAGTAATAGCGATTGTGGCGTATATCTCTCTTCAGCTAAGTGCAACTGCGCAGAGCACCAACTTAGTCACCGACCGAGCCCCTACTCAAAGTAACCAAGTGTGGGCTGATAGTACGTTTTATATTACGTTATTACTGGCTTTATTTGCGATTTTATTTGGCGCTCGCAGGCTTAAGCCCAGTGAGCATAACCCCGGGTTAATTGCCAGTATTGCCTTTGAATCGATTGTTAAGTTACTTGCCTTTATTGCGGTGGGCTTGTGTGTGTTTTTCTATATTTGATCGCCTCTAAATATAAGTCGGCTTATATCGCTGCAAAACATGGCGCTTTTCATTTATTAGAATGTGCACCCGGTGTGACTATTGATGAAATCAAAGCCAAAACTGCGGGTAATTTAGTTATTAGCGACAAATTCAAAACTATGAGTTTTGAGTGATTTTACTAACGATTTGTATGGGCAAAATAATTGTGTTTGCTTCATGTCATCATCCGATTGCGCTTTTGATGTTCAACAATGACGCTGATAAAGACTTAAGTCGTTTAAATACAGTTTATAATGTGCCTCTTTTAAGCCCATCTCATACCTCAAAATATCTTTAAAGCAAGTTTTTTATAAATTGATTGCATTTTAAGCGACTTCTATGGTGATGTTCGCTTTAAGTAATGCTATACTCCCGCCGAATAATTTATCGACTTTATTAAGAGTAAAATTAATGGCAGATTTATCGAAGTACAGAAACATTGGTATTTTCGCGCACGTTGATGCGGGTAAAACCACAACTACTGAGCGTATCCTAAAGCTTACAGGTACAATCCACAAAAGCGGTGAGACACATGATGGTGAGTCTACTACCGATTTCATGGAGCAAGAAGCTGAGCGCGGTATTACTATCCAGTCTGCGGCAGTAAGCTGTTTCTGGAAAGATCACCGTTTTAACGTTATCGATACTCCTGGACACGTTGACTTCACCGTTGAAGTTTACCGTTCACTTAAAGTATTAGATGGCGGTGTGGGTGTATTCTGTGGTTCTGGTGGTGTTGAGCCACAATCAGAAACTAACTGGCGCTACGCGAACGAATCAGGTGTTGCACGTATTATTTTCGTAAATAAATTAGACCGTATGGGTGCTGATTTTTACCGTGTAACTGAGCAAGTACAAAAAGTACTTGGTGCTGTTCCATTAGTTATGACTTTACCAATTGGTATTGAAGACGAATTCGTAGGTGTTGTAGACGTTTTAAACAAACAAGCATATGTTTGGGATGAGACAGGTCTTCCTGAGAACTACTCAATTGTTGACGTTCCTGCAGACATGGTAGAAAAAACTGATGAATACCATGAGTTCCTAGTTGAAACTGCTGTAGAGCAAGACGATGACCTAATGGAAGCGTACATGGAAGGTGAAATGCCTTCAGTTGAAGATATCAAGCGTTGTATCCGTAAAGGTACTCGTGACCTTGCGTTCTTCCCTACATACTGTGGTTCTGCATTCAAAAACAAAGGTATGCAATTAATCCTTGATGCTGTTGTTGATTACTTACCAGCTCCTACAGAAGTTGATCCTCAACCTCTTATGGATGAAGAAGGTAACGAAAACGGCGAGCACGCAATTGTATCTGCAGACGAACCTTTCAAAGCGTTAGCATTCAAAATCATGGATGACCGTTTTGGTGCGTTAACATTCGTACGTATTTACTCTGGTAAGCTTAACAAGGGTGACACTATCCTTAATGCATTTACTGGTAAAACTGAGCGTGTTGGCCGTATGGTTGAGATGCAAGCTGATGATCGTAAAGAGCTTACTTCAGCGCAAGCGGGCGATATCATCGCTATCGTTGGTATGAAGAACGTGCAAACTGGTCACACTCTTTGTGATCCTAAGCACCCAGTAACACTTGAGCCAATGGTATTCCCAACTCCAGTAATCTCGATTGCTGTACAGCCTAAAGATAAAGGCGGTAATGAGAAAATGGGTGTTGCTATCGGTAAAATGGTTGCAGAAGATCCATCTTTCCAAGTTGAAACTGATGAAGATTCAGGTGAAACTATCCTTAAAGGTATGGGTGAGCTTCACTTAGATATCAAAGTAGATATCCTTAAGCGTACTTACGGTGTAGACCTTATCGTTGGTCAACCACAGGTTGCTTACCGTGAAACTATCACTCGTGAAGTCGAAGATAGCTACACGCATAAGAAACAATCTGGTGGTTCTGGTCAATTCGGTAAAATCGATTACCGTATCAAGCCTGGCGAAGTGGGTTCTGGTTTCACGTTCACATCTTCAGTTGTTGGTGGTAACGTACCTAAAGAATTCTGGCCTGCAGTTGAGAAAGGCTTTAAGTCAATGATGAACGAAGGTGTTCTAGCTGGCTTCCCAGTACTTGACGTTGAAGTTGAACTTTTCGACGGTGGCTTCCACGCCGTGGATTCATCAGCAATCGCATTCGAAATCGCAGCTAAAGGCGCTTTCCGTCAGTCTATCCCTAAAGCGGGTGCACAACTTCTTGAGCCAATCATGAAAGTTGACGTGTTCACGCCAGAAGATCACGTAGGTGACGTAATCGGTGACCTTAACCGTCGTCGTGGTATGTTAAGCAACCAAGAAGCTGGTTTAACTGGCGTTCGCATTAAAGCAGACGTACCGTTATCAGAAATGTTCGGTTACATCGGTTCACTACGTACAATGACATCAGGTCGTGGTCAGTTCTCTATGGAGTTCTCACACTACGCACCATGTCCACAAAACGTAGCTGACACAGTAATTGCTGCAGAAAAAGAGAAAAAAGCAGCTAAGTAATTAGCACTTTAACTCTTTAAAAAAACCCGCACGTGTTGCGGGTTTTTTATTGTCTGAAGGTTATTAAGCTCGAAAATTAAAACGTGCGGTCATAAAAAAGGAGCAACAGTTAGTTGCTCCTTTTTTATTTATTATGGCTATACAAATCTTTAAAATAGCTGACTTAATTAAGCGAATTGGTATTAATTTAGCTTATTAGCTGTTTTTGTGATGAGTGCTTTAAACTTCTTACGATGTGATTCACCACTAAAGCTCTGAATAGGCATGGTTACTTTATGTTCTTGTGGTAACAGCGGTATTGCTGTTGAATAACGCCCTGCAGGTGGAACGGTTATCTCTTTGAGGTGTACTTTAAGTGCCGCTAATGTTGCATCATTATCAACTTCACTCGGGCAGAGAAAAATTCCCCACTGCCTGAGCTTAACGCCTAGCTTGATACTACTTGAATAGCGCACAATAGGTGCAGCGAGTATGAGCCCTAATAAAATAGGAGATAACCACCAAAAAAAGACCGGCGTAAAGTAATAAGCAACGCTACCCCATACAATGGCAACCAGCGAAGAAAGCAATGTATAACTAAACGCTTCTTTCCATGGCACCATTCTGCCTTCACGCGGTTGAGCGTCCCATTTTACTTTTTTACCTAAAAATACACAGACTACAAAATACGCATGAAAAACCATCATTAATGGTGCCACAATAATGGCAAACACGGTTTCAATTATAGACCCTAAAGTAAGTTTTAATGCACCACCAAAGCGCTGCTTTCTATGCACTAAGGTAACAATCACGCCCATGAGTTTAGGCAATAATAAAATAATGATAGTTAAGTAAAGTAATGAGTCAATGAGCTCTGTTTTGGCTATTTGCCAAGTTGGAAATAGTTGATAGGCGCGATTAAAATAGACATCGCTATTTAAAGCGCGTGTTACCGCGTCTATGGTGCTTAACGCCAGCATAGATAACCAAATGAGTGATGATATATACGCGGTTGCACCCAGTAAAAAATGCAGCTTACTCATTAGCTTTAATTTTGCTGATGATAATAAGCCAAGATGTTGAATATTACCTTGAACCCAGCGTCTGTCGCGTACAGCATAATCTAATATGTTGCTCGGAACTTCCTCGTAACTGCCCTCAATATCGGCAAGTAATAATACGTCCCAATTCGCGCTATGTAATAAAGAGGCTTCCACAAAATCATGACTTAAAATTTCACCACCAAAAGGCGCTTTACCTTTTAGTGTTGGCAAGCCACAGCAATCAATAAATGCTTTAACGCGAATAATGGCATTATGGCCCCAGTAATTGGCTTTATCGGTTTGCCAAAAAGCAGATCCGGTAGCTAACATTGGACTATAAAGAATTGAAGCGAACTGTAAAAAGCGTCCAAAAAAGGTATCTTGGCGCACAGGAATAGGGATAGTCTGAATCAATCCCGCTTGTGGATTATTCAGCATACTGGTAGTGAGCTCTAGCATGCACTGACCCGTCATCACACTATCAGCATCCAATACAATCATATGCTCGTATTGGCTACCCCAGCGCTCGCAAAAGTCGGTTAAGTTACCCACTTTACGATGTTTGTTATCTTCACGGCGACGATAAAATACCTGCTTTGCAGTATCACCTAAGCGCTCACATAACGCATGCCATGCACTTAATTCATTACTAGCAATAGTTGCGTCTTGTGTATCGCTTAGTAAATAAAAATCAAAGT
Source organism: Pseudoalteromonas sp. 2CM36K (assembly GCF_023161865.1). Lineage (NCBI taxonomy): Bacteria > Pseudomonadati > Pseudomonadota > Gammaproteobacteria > Alteromonadales > Pseudoalteromonadaceae > Pseudoalteromonas > Pseudoalteromonas sp. 2CM36K. The sequence goes on along the minus strand of NZ_JALNTK010000019.1, from coordinate 32,617 downwards.
GTTTTAATTGCCCTGTCGCTTTTAATGATTGTAAGCTGACTTCAAAGCCTGCAATCACTCTGTGCGTATCTTCGTTATATATAGGCATAACCACAGCCGTTTTTTGCTGTGACAATGCTTCACTGTTAATAGAGACCGGCTTTATTTTTTTAAGTGTGAGTGGATCTATCCGAAATAGCTGCAGTATAAAACCAATACAACCACTACAAAATGCGGTGACTATCCACGCAAAAGTAATAGAAAATAAAGCAAGAAGTGCATACTCAAGTAAGGTCATGCCATTTGAATTTAAAATTTCAAACATAATTGAAATGCCATAGCCTGAAAGACCAATAGCAGCGATAGCAAATAACCACACACGAAGTGTTTTAAAAGGCATCGGCGTGCCTGCGCTTTGTTTACTTGATGTCATTTGGATACCAAACATAGCTCCATACCTCGCTCACTTCTTTATTACGTAGCTTTAACGATAAACGCATATCTACAGGATCACTACCTTGGGGAGCGACTTTAAAAGCAACACGCCAACCTAATGATTTTGGTAATTTTTGCACTGTAATATCGCGGGCTTCACCGGTAGTAAGCTGAAGATCTGCGCTAAGTGCTAATTTTGCTGATAACTGATTGATATCAGGGCCGGTAAAGTCAACAGTAAATTGACGATGGCTTTTTGGCGGTGGATTATCTTCACCAGGTAATGCGGCACTACCAATACGCGTTCTAGCTACTTTGGCCAAATTATTTTGGCTTAGATAATCATTAAACGTCGTCATTTTATAGCTAAACTTTAATGCCTCTCCTGCTTTGAACGGCTTTTCAGGAACCCAATAACTTACAATATTATCGTTTGTTTCAGTATCTGTTGGAATTTCTACTAGCTCAACACGGCCATTGCCCCATTCACCTTGTGGTTCTATCCAAAGGCTAGGGCGGTTGTGGTAATGCGCTTCGATATCAAAGTAGTTATTGAATTCACGGTCACGCTGCACAAGGCCAAAGCCTTTTGGATTCTCATATGAAAAAGAGGTTACACTGAGTTGGGATGGATTATTAAGCGGACGCCATACCCAATTACTCTCTTGTGACTGCGTGAGCAAACCATCTGAATCATGTACTTCAGGGCGGTAATCATCAAAAAACTTAGTGCTATTTTCACCGTGATAAAACATGCTCGTTAATGGCGCTATACCTAGCTTTTTAACATCTTTACGCGCAAAAATTTGCATGTCGACGTTAACACGTGTCTGTGTGTTTGGGTCTATTTCAAACTTATAGGCTCCCGCTACCGATGGGCTATCGAGTAAAGCAAAAATAGTAATATTAGTTTGCTCTGGTGTTGGTTTTACTAACCAAAACTCTTTGAATGAAGGAAACTCTTCACCAGATGTTTGTGCGGTATCAATTGCCAATCCGCGTGCTGATAAGCCATAAACTTGATTAGGTCCAACTAGGCGAAAATAAGAAGCGCCCTGAAACACCATAATTTCATCTTTATAGTCATCGTTATTTAGTGGGTAGTGCAATCTAAAACCAGCATGCCCTAACTGTGTACCTTCAACACTTTTCGCTATTTCATCTTTTAGGTGTGCTGCTGTTCCATCATATTGATAAAAGTCTGTGCTAAATGGGAGACGGCTAAGTTTGGCATCGTGATCAACGATATTGATTTTGACTGGGGTTTTATATAAAAAACCTGGGTGAAACAGTTGCAGCTCATAAAGCCCTTCATCTTTCCATACCGATTGATCGTGTTTGAAGCGGATTGAGCGGTAGTCTTGATAATCAATACTATTGAGCGCTTCTATTTGTATGTTTTTAGGTGCAATATAATCTTGCTCAGCAAGCTTTTTAGCACGCGCACTTATCACATCAAATAAGCTGCCTTGTGGTATTGCCGCTTCTAATGAGGTTGCTGCAATGGCGTTGTTCGTTCCCCACAGTGAAAAAACTATCAACATCCCTACCAAAGGTTTAAAAGCCCTTTGACAAGTTGATATAAGGTGAATGCGTTCTTTCATTTTGAATCCTTTATAAAAATATATTTACAGCGAGAGTAACGTCTATCTCAATGGTTTTTATATGGGTTAGCAGGACTGGGCAATTATCGTTTTAGCGCTGGTGTAGTAACGCAGCTTCACATTTTGTATTTATTGAACAATAAATGAAAGGTGTGAAATTTGATAAAGGCCATATCAAGGTTTGCATAGATAGTAAGCAATGTTTGCTGAAGCTTGTCTGAATTACATTTGTATAAAAAATAAAAAATAAAAAATAAAAAATAAAAAATAAAAAATAAAAAATAAAAAATAAAAAAGCCGCGAAAGCGGCTTTTGAGTAACTATATAGATATTTTAGGTCACAATACCTAATTGTTAACCGACTAATTAAGCTTAATCAGCATACTTTGTTGCTTTGTACGTTAATTTAACATTACCAAAAGGAATGGCGCCGTTTACACGCACTCGCCACTTACCTTCTTTAGGGTTGGTAAATGAACAACTTTCGCTATTACCGAAGCTTATTGAGGCGCAATCTTTTCTGAAAAGAGTCGGGTTTCTTTTATGGCGTACAAATAAGTTTGCATCACCCCAGCCACCGTCAAGGCTAACCGTTAGCTCGTCATAACCTTGTGGGATTTCAAAGCTGTAGCTTTTCCACCAAAACCACCCGCCAATATTATTAATTTCGCCAATAATTACTTCAGGTTCTGGCTCAGGTGGCGCGATAATGGTCGAGCGAATATCGACAATAACAGGGTCATGATCTGACGCTCTGTAAGGACCTTGAGCATATAAGGTTGATTGTTGTGCGTCAGATTTAAATTCAACGTTATAATCAAGCGAGATAGGCTCATCGGCATTAATGTGCCAATCGGTTGCACTGACTACTTTATTTAATAAGCTTGGGCTGACTAGGGCGTGATCTAAACTACCCGCTCGGCCAGAAAAGCTATAAGAGTAACCTAAAGTGTTGCCATCTAGCTCAGCAACCACATTTTTAAGGCCTTTATCAGCAAATGCACGGATAGGATCTTCCATTGCATAGGCGTTCATGTCGCCAACAAGAATGATATCTTCATCATCAACCCCTGTTGGTTTGCTATTTAACCAATCAGCAAATGCATTGGCGCCAGCAGTTCGAATTTCGTTCCAACATGCTTGGCCGTCATTTTGATCAGCGTTTCCACCAGTTGCACTACCACAACCACCTTTAGATTTTAAGTGAGCAACGGCAACAGTAAAGACTTCTTCTGTCTCTATAGACTTAAAGCTTTGCGCAATAGGTGCGCGATTACTGTAGTCAAAAGGCGCGTCAGTTGTAATCGCTGCTGTTCCTACTTGCTGTACTTTATCAGCACGATAAATAAGCGCGGTAGTAATGGCGTCGGTGCCGATTTTATCAACGCCAAAGTCCACAAATGCATATTGATTTTGACTGTCGGCATCATTAAGTGCATTTACTAAGCTTGCAACAGCACTAAATTCACCAAAGCCGTCATTTTCAATTTCCATTAAGCCAATCACATCAGCTTGCATAGCACTGATAGCACTAACTAGCTTGGCCTGTTGACGAATTAATTCTACTTCTGAGTCAGCGCCTCGGCTAGTTGGGAAACCGCCGCCTTGGCCGTCGCCATTAAAGTAGTTAAGCACGTTAAAGCTGGCAACACGTAAATCAGCGTCAGGGTTTAACTCTGGCGCATCGGTGCGTGGATTCGTAGCTATAAACTGAGGTGTGACCGTTGGGTGAATACGGTAAGTGCTAAAACTGTACGCTAGGGCGCCAGTAACGGTATTTACTGTATCGCCAGTACGCAGCGTATTCTCTGCTGATAATCCTGGTACAGGGTAAGCAATAGGGTCGCGATTTTGACGAGTTGAGCCATCATCTACGAGTATTTTTTTAGTTAGATTTTGCGCTTCAACCGCATTTGCTGCCGCACCAGGAAGTGCAACTTGTGTCCCTTGATATAAACGTTCGGTGGCAAGCTCTAATTCACCGTAACGACCTAAACCATAGTTATTCGTGACAACTAATGGCTGCTCTAGGGTCACCAACATACCTTCAAATGCTTCTAACTCACTTTGATCGATAACGGGTAAAGTGATTTTAGTAGGATAAGCTGAAAGGCCAGTATCACAAATAGCAACTTGGCTAACATTACCAATTTGGGTGGCATCAAAGTACTCTTCAACAGTACCTTGTACGCGAACATGGTCGCCAACATTAACATCAGTATTGGTAAAGTAAACAAATACACCTTCAGAAGTAAGGGGATTTGCATCTTCATCACTATTAAGTGAATTTACAAAAAAGCCTTTGAGCTGATCATCTGCTTGGAAATCAGCTGTCACAACGCCTTCAAATTCAACCACAGTGTTAACCAGTGGACTGCTTGCGCCTTCACCTTGAATACTGCTAATTAATGTTTTATCAGCGCCACATAGTAAAGGATCTTCAGGTTCTGGCTCAGGATCTGGATTAGGTGAAGAATTCCCTGCAAAGATACCTAGATCACTAAAATCATCTTGATCAAATTGCAGCCATAGCTCACTTGGATTAAAAGCGCCATCGGCATCAGTGCGTCCGTTTAATTGAGTTTCTTTACGGCGCAGTGTTTTATTTTGCGTTTGTACGCCACCTTCAGACCAAAATGAACCTGGATCTACGCCGCGTTGACCAAAGCTATCAATAACGGTTGAGCCTTGCGTAAGTACCAGTGCGTCATCACCATTAAAGTTAGTGACGGCGCTGAGTTGATCTGCTTTTTCTTTTAATTCAACTGAAGCATTACCATTAACAATGACATACGTGCTATTAGCAGCAAGTTCACCGGTTAAATCGAGCGTATTGTTTGCCTCTGTATTGCCATTTGAATAGAGGCTTAGGGTATAGCCATCCAATGACAATGGGGTTGTCGAATTATTAAATAGTTCTACTGCTTTATTATAGCTACTGCCCTCTACGTATTCTGATATAACGAGGTTTGCGGTAGCGGGTGCACTGAGGCTTGCTAACACAAGCGCCAATGGCGTTATTTTTGTTTTCAACATTATTATTTTTTCCCGTGTTTTTGTTTCCCCAAATGGGACGCTTAGTGTAATGAAAAATGATTACAAATAGAATACAGAATGTTAACAATATTAAGTTTTGTTATTTTTTGAGGTAGAACGTACAGTTGTGTGTTTGGTTTTAGGTAAGGCAGAGCCTGTGTAGTGTGATTACTATCTATAAAAATAGGGGGTAACGCTGCATAAATGCCAACTATGTGTTGTTCTTAAACATAAAAAAAAAGGGCAATAAAGCCCTTTTATATCAATATGTTTTTATTACTTATTTAAATAGCGGGCAGCCTGCTTTGCAAAGTAAGTAAGAATGCCATCAGCACCTGCACGTTTAAATGCTAATAAAGATTCCATAATAGTGGCTTCCTCACTCAGCCAGCCGTTATCAATAGCGGCTTTGTGCATCGCGTACTCACCACTTACCTGATAAGCAAATGTTGGTACACCAAATTCATCTTTAACGCGGCGTACAATGTCTAAATAAGGCATACCTGGCTTAACCATTACCATATCGGCGCCTTCTTGCAAATCAAGAGCCACTTCGCGAATAGCTTCATCAGAGTTGGCAGGATCCATTTGGTAAGTTTTTTTATCAGCGCCTTTTAAGTTTCCTGCTGAACCGACAGCATCTCTAAATGGGCCATAGTAGCTTGATGCATACTTTGCTGAATAGGCCATAATGCGAGTGTTAATAAAGCCATCGGCTTCAAGGGCTTCACGAATTGCACCAATACGCCCGTCCATCATGTCCGATGGGGCAACAACATCAGCACCTGCATGTGCGTGTGATAGCGCCTGCTTAATTAAAATTTCGGTAGTGACGTCATTAATTACATAACCTGCATCATCAAGAATGCCGTCTTGACCATGCACAGTAAATGGGTCAAGTGCAACATCGGTGATCACGCCAAGCTCAGGAAAGGTTTCTTTTAATGCGCGAACAGTTCTTTGTGCTAAGCCATCATCGTTATACGCTTCTTCAGCGAGTAGAGACTTTTTATCTGCAGGGGTAACAGGGAAAATAGCAAGCGCAGGGACGCCTAAATCAACTAATTCTTTAGCTTCTTCTAGCAGTAAATCAATTGACAAACGTTCAATGCCGGGCATCGATTCAATACTTTCACGACGGTTTTTACCTTCAAGCACAAAAACAGGGTAAATAAGATCATTAACACTCAGCTGATTTTCAGCCATAAGGCGACGAGAGAAATCATTACGGCGCATTCTACGCATGCGAGTATATGGGAAAAGGTCTAGTCCAGATTGGGCCATAAGTTATACGCTCCTACTGTGAGATTGGAAAATTAACCACTTGATTGCGGCCATGTTGTTTTGCTAGATAGAGTGCCTTATCGGCACGCTCAGTAAATGTTTCAGGGTTATGAACATCATCGGCAATATGAGTATAAACACCGGCACTAATGGTGTATTTAATCGTAGTACCTGCAACACTGACAGTGTTTTTTTCTACTGCGCACCGTATTTGCTCGGCAATAGTTAACGCACCTTGATTATTAGTATTGGGTAGCAGGACGACAAATTCTTCACCACCATAACGCGCCACTTCATCAAGGGGACGTTTTAATTGTTGTTTAATAACATCACAGACTGCTCGAATTACCTGATCGCCGGTTAAGTGGCCATAGGTATCGTTGATTTCTTTAAACTTATCTATATCAAGCATAATGATGCTCAAGGGTATTTGCTCACGGCGTGAACGGCGAATTTCCATGATTATTTTTTTATCAAAGAAGCGCCTGTTTTTTACCCCTGTTAGAGCATCTTCCATATTGAGTTGTTCAAGCTCACGGTTCTTATCTTCAAGTTCCCTAAGCGTGACTTGTAACTCAAAGGTGCGCTCATCAACTTGGTTTTCAAGTTCATGACGAGTGCGATCTTGTAATTCAATTCGTTCATTTAACAACGCGTCTTGCGCTGCACTTTTTGCAATCAATGCCTGTTGTGTTGTGACTTGCTCATCACGTTGTAATATAAATAATTTTATGACGGTGTAGCTTAAACAAAATGAGCAGCTTAAAGAGGCCGCGAAGGTGAGTATTAAGCTGGATCTAGTGACGGTATACAGGCCTGTTAACGCAACGGAAAAATGAATGACTACAATTAAAAAGAACCCGAGTGCCATTAATAGAGATTTATTGGGGCTCGTGGGGTTTTTTCGTAAGTAAAATAATGTTGTGACAACATGATAACTTAAAATGACAGGAATGCTTAAAATAGCAAACAAAGCCACGCTTGGAGTAGGCAGCAACCCTATAAGTACAATAACCAATGCATATAAGGTGGTAATTATTGTTTGCCCTTTAACTAAGTTGGATTTAATGGGTATGCAAACATGGCGCTGTAAAGGAAGAAACAACACCGTAATCAGCATTAGCAAAATAGGCAGCATTAATTGCTGTAAGGCAGCTATGCTTGGGGGGGCATAACGAAACCCAAATCCGCCTAAATATGCTAAAAATAGGCTAAGCATCAGTGTAATCACACCGGCATAGGCAAAATAATGTTTACGTGAAAAAGCAAATAAAACCAAGCTACTGATAGCCAAAGAAAAAATAAATCCAATCAGTAATCCATAGTGCAAGTTAAGCATACTTTTATGGGCTAATAATGCATCTTGTTGCCATAAGGTGAGGGGGACGCGAAGCCCGATTCCTGCATTATTATTAACGTTAAGATAAACGGTGGTTTCGCTGTTAGCGGGAAGTGTTAATTTAACCAACAAAGACTCACTTTTAATCGCTCTATCAGATAAAGGAAGAGCATCACCAAAATATTCCGATTTTAGTTGCTTCTCACCCATAAAGTGGTACAGGTATACATTGTTTAGAAGTGGGTTATCTAACGATAAAATTGGCTCTGTTGGCTTATTAAGATAATTATTTAGTTGAAATTGAATCCACACAGGGCGAGTTTCAAGACCTAAATTAAGCGGTTTATTATTAAGTGACTGCCATTGTTGTAAGTTGCTTTGTTGTGCATCTTCTAGTGAGTTGGGGGTAAACGAATAATGAATCGACTCTATTTTTTTTGAGCTAAATTCGCTATTTATATCAATTGCAGTTGCAGGGAAACAGGATGTAAAAAACACCAAAATGAATGCCAGCAAGGTGCTGTAGATGCGCATTATTTTTTCTCTAATCCAAATAAGCGATTAAAGTTTTCACGAGTATGTTTTGCCACTTCAGATGCTGGAATGTCGTAAAGCTGAGCAAGCGTGTCACACACATAATGCAGCAATGCTGGCTCGTTTCGTCTTGATTTTGGCTTTGGTTTAACAATACGAGGAATTAAAAATGGCGAATCGGTTTCTATTAATAAACGTTCAATAGGAATACTCGGTATAAGTTGCTGTAACTCCTCGCCACGTCGTTCGTCACATACCCAGCCGGTAATACCAATATAAAGTCCTAAACTTAAGTAACCTGAGAGTGCTTGCGCATTGCCTGTAAAGCAGTGCAGTACACCGCGAACAGTAAATTCTTTTAAAATAGTGAGCATATCCTCACTGGCATCACGTTCATGCAAATAAACAGGCAAGTTGAGTTTTTCAGCTAATGCGAGCTGACGACGCAAAACAGCACGTTGTATATCTCTAGGGGAAAAGTCGCGATTGTAATCTAGTCCGCATTCACCTATGGCAATAACATGCTCATTTTGAGCGAGCTGAGTAAGTTGTTGCTCAAGCTCAGGGGTTGCTGTTTTAGCGTCATGAGGGTGAATACCAGCGGTAGCATATTGATTATAGTGCGCAGCAAGTGCTAATGATTCTTCACTGGAGGTTATATCACAGCCAATAATCAGCATCCTGTTTACGCCCGCATCTTTTGCTCTGGCGAGCACCTCTTGATGCTGACCATCAAATTGATGATTAGTTAAATTTACGCCAGCATCAATTAACGTGTATTGCATTACTGAGTACGTTTTACACGAATTGAACGGTTTTGATCTGCTTTTTTAAGTAAAAAAGAGTTAAATACGCCACGGCTAATGATAACAGTATCACCTTCGTCTAATTTTAAGCTATCTGAGCCAATTTGACGCCATTGCTGGTTATTTTCTAAGGTAATGATTAGCTCACCATAAGGTGCTTTTTTAACAGATGAAATCATTGATGTAATAGACTCTTCACCATTTTCAGCAATTTCTTTATGCTCTAAACCAAACTCTTTTGTTTTAGTGGCCACAGGCGCTGTTGCAGCGAGAGCCTCAGCTTTTACATTTGTTTGTGCCGATTTGCTTAGCTGGCTTTGCGCTGGTTGTGTTAATGACTTTCCGGCAATGGTGTTGTCGTAGCAGAGTAAACGATTAAAGTCGTTTTCAATAAAACTACAGGCTTGCAAAGCTTGCTCATTAATAGGAGTAGCGGCTAAAACCGGTACGCTGACTAAAGCGAGTATAGAAAGTAAATACTTGTTCATATTATTCCTTAGATTCTTGTTGTGGTTTTGCGGTATAAAATTTAGCTAAAATTAAACCAAGCTCAAATAAAAGCAGCATAGGTAGTGCCAATAGGGTTTGTGAAAGCACATCAGGAGGCGTTAAAAACATTGCCACTACAAATACGCCAACCACTATATAGGGACGCTTTTCTTTTAGACTTTGTGTGGTTGTTGCACCGCTCCAGCAGAGCAACATAATTGCAACTGGGATTTCAAATGCGATCCCAAAAGCAAAAAACAGCTTGAGCACAAAACCTAAATAACTACTTATATCGGGCGCAAGTGTCATCATTTGCGGCCCTACACTAGTGAAAAACCCTAAAATTATAGGTAGCACCACAAAATAACAAAAAGCAATGCCACTATAAAATAAGATAATACTGGAAGCCAATATGGGCATCAGCATTTTTTTTTCATGTTGATATAAACCCGGGGCTATAAACCCCCAAATTTGATGCAAAATCCAAGGAATGGCAGCAAATAAAGCAACAAACAACGTCAGCTTAAAAGGGGCAAAAAACGGTGCAGTAACATCCGTTGCAATCATAGTGGCTGTACTAGGTAAATGAGCAACTAACGGAGCGGCTACAAAGGTATAAATATCGTTTGCAAAGTAAATTAAGCCAATAAAAATCACTAAAATACTCAATAACGATTTAATTAGCCGGTCACGCAATTCAATTAAATGAGCGACAAACCCTGATTTTACTTCCTCAGTCATTGTGTTTTATACCGTGTATTAAGTGCATGAAAAAAAGAGAGTGTTATGTTCACTTTGAGTCATCTGTTTGTTGGCTATTTGATGCTGGCGTTTGACTTTTTTTATAGCTACGGGTGACTGATTGCGCCGCTTGTTGTAGCTCAGAAACAGAATTTTGTAGGTCAGGACTTAAATCTTTAAGACCTTGTTGCTCTGCTTTTTTTAGATTTTCGTGTAGCTCATGCACACGAAGCTCCTCACTCACCTCCGCTTTTACGGAATTGGCCATTGCTTTTGCTGTTTTAACCCAACGGCTCACAGTTCTAATAGCGACAGGTAAACGCTCAGGACCAAGCACCACCAAACCGACAATAAATACAACAACAAGCTCCCACATTCCCATGCTGGTTAAACCTTGTCGTTGTCTTTAGTTTTGCTAGTTGTACTTGAATCGATAGGTGTTGATTCTGCTGATTTTTCAATGTGTTCTGTTTTATTTTCGCTGGCTTGTTTTTCAGCGCTTTGCTCATCCGACATCGCTTTTTTAAAACCTTTAACTGCACCGCCTAAATCACCACCGATACCGCGTAGCTTTTTGGTACCAAATAAAAGTACAATGATTGCAAGTACAATTAATAGCTGCCAAATACTAATACCACCAAACCCCATGGTTTTCTCCTGCTTTTAAAGCCGTTAATATTAAGATTAAATGCTGATTATACGCCCACAGCGGTAAATAGCACTTAGTTTATGCGCGGCGCCAAGCCGCTATAAAGCCAACTACAGCACAGCCTAAGACAACGCCAGCAGCCATTAAGTTGTATTGTAAATAAAATAATGCTGAAACAATCATCGCTGCACCACTAAAAAGTCCTAAAACCAAGGGCTTATGTGAAACCGTTGATGTTGGAGGTTGTGCGTGCGGTGCTCGTTTTAAATTTTGATAAATTAAATCAGGCAACTCAGGCATTTTTTCTGCCCAAAACGGCAAGTTTGCATACATTTGCTTTAGTACAGAAAGCGGGCCAACCTGTTGTTTTACCCAGTCTTCTAAAAACGGTTTTGCGGTTTTCCACAAATCTAGTTGTGGATAAAGCTGGCGACCTAAGCCTTCAACATACAACAAGGTTTTTTGTAATAATACGAGTTGTGGTTGAACCTGCATATTAAAACGACGTGCAGTATTAAATAAATTAACCAGTACATGGCCAAATGATATTTCAGCCAGTGGTTTATTAAAAATGGGCTCGCAAACGGTACGAATGGCAAATTCAAACTCTTCAATGCTGGTATCGGGCGGCACCCACCCTGAATCAACATGTAGCTGAGCTACTTGGCGGTAGTCACGATTAAAAAAGGCAATAAAGTTTTCAGCTAAATAGCGTTTATCTTCTTTGTTAAGTGTTCCCACAATACCACAATCTATACCAATATATTTAGGATTGTGCGGGTTTTCGCGCGACACAAAAATATTGCCAGGGTGCATATCTGCATGAAAAAAACTATCGCGGAATACTTGAGTAAAAAACACTTCCACTCCGCGCTCTGCTAATAACTTCATATTGGTATTTTGTGCCATGAGCGCCTCAGTATCCGAAACAGGAATACCGTAAATTCGCTCCATAACTAATACATTATTGCGGCTGTAATCACTATATACAGTGGGGATATAAAGAGATTCTGAACCTTCGAAGTTACGCTTTAATTGAATGCCGTTAGCACCCTCACGCATTAAGTCGAGCTCATCGAGCAATGTTTTTTTATACTCTTTAACCACTTCCACAGGGCGTAATCGCTTGGCTTCGTTAATTAATTTACCGACAACCTTAGCTAATTTTTCCATTAGTGCTAAGTCAGCGTTGATTTGTTGCTCAATATTAGGGCGAATAACTTTAATAACAACATCTTGCGATTCGCCCTGCGCGTCAACGAGGGTGGCAGTATGCACTTGAGCAATTGAGGCCGATGCCAAGGGGGTTTGTGAAAACTCGCTAAATAGCTGGCTAATATCATCTATTTCTAATGCTTTTTCGATGATCTTTTGCGCTAATTCACCTTCAAAAGGTTCTACCTGATCTTGTAAAAATGCTAACTCTAGCGCGATATCGTGGGGTAACAAGTCACGACGGGTTGAAAGCATTTGGCCAAATTTTATCCACACCGGGCCAAGTTGTTGCAGTGCTAATCGAAGTCTTAAGCCAGGTGGTTTATCTTTGTGTTGGTTGCGCAACCAAAACAAACTTCCTCGTGCAAGTTTAGCAAACCAAGGTGCTTTGTGTTTTGGAATAAGCTCATCGAGTCCGTAGCTAAGCAGAGTTTTAGTTATGTAATACAGTCGGGCAGTTGACACAAAAAATCCTTAGCGCGTTAAAGAGCTTTAATTAAGGCGTTAATACGTTGCTCAATGGCGGCAACTTGGCCTTTTAGTGCTCTATTTTGTTGTTTAAATTGCGCAAGCTCTAATGGATGAATGGTGATTGCCAATTCATCTTGGCACACACTAATAAAAGTACTGTCTAGCTGAGACTTTGCTTTTTTACCTTGCTGCTTAAGCGACTGCAAATGTAAATAAAGTTGTTGTGCAGGCGCGTCGCCAATATGCTTTGCTAGTTGCTCTGGCCAATCAATGTCTACACTTGAAAAGGCGGAACTATAATTTTGAGCTATATTTAAATCGCCTTCTAAATCAAGTTTATTTTGGCGAATAAGTTGAGTCAGCATGGCAGGGTTTTTCAGTGCTAACAATGTATCTATGGTGGCACTGATCATACAATCAGCGTCAGCATGTTCTAATGCAGTGTAAAGATGTAGCTGCTGATTGGCATAGGTAATGACTATTTTTTGCTGCCAGTCTCTAACTTCAACCAATAAACGCTGATGCTCTACTACATTTAGTTTATCGTGTAAGCTCGGGTCGAGTTTAAGCGCTTGATTTAGTATTTGTTCAATAAGCGAAAGCACAAAACTCGGTAGCATAAAAAAACTGCTTGTAGCCGGTTGTTCTTTATTGTTTTCTTCAAGCGCCATAAATTACTAACCTTAGTATTTAAATCCACGATGAAGCGCAACAATGCCACCTGTTAGATTTTGATAAGTCGTTTGCTCAAATCCCGCTTCGACCATCATCGATTTAAGCGTTTCTTGATCTGGATGCATACGAATTGACTCGGCTAAGTATTGGTACGATTCACTGTCGTTAGCAACTAGCTTACCCATAGTAGGTAAAATGTTGAAAGAGTAAAAATCATACGCTTTGCTGAGAAGCTCTTGCTCTGGTTTCGAAAACTCAAGAATGAGTAAACGACCACCTGGCTTTAAAATACGGTACATAGAGCGCAACGCTTTATTTTGGTCGGTAACATTACGTAAGCCAAAAGCAATCGTAATTAAATCAAAACTATTATCAGGAAAAGGTAATGCTTCAGCATTCATTTGCACATAATTAATGTTACCGACAAGGCCTAAGTTATGCAGCTTTTCGCGGCCAACCTTTAGCATTGAAGAGTTTATATCACCTAAAACAACCTGGCCGGTATCGCCAACAAGTTGACTAAACTTTGCGGTTAAATCGCCAGTACCACCGGCTAAGTCTAATACATGATGGCCTTTACGAATGCCTGAACTAGCGATTGTTTGACGTTTCCATAAGCGATGAATACCAAAAGACATGAGATCATTCATAACATCGTATTTTGTCGCAACAGAATGAAACACATCAGCAACCATAGAAGCTTTTTCGGTTTCGGCAACAGTTTTATAGCCAAAATGCGTGGTCTTTTCAGGGTTCTCGTTCATGATTAATCTCTATCGTGGTAATAAAGACTAGTGTACTTGATTGTGCACCAAGGGTGCAATTTGAATATGATTTATCAGCTAATTTATTGTGTGAACAGTGTAATTGGCTATTGAGATGTGCGTGATTTAAAGGCTGCGTTTGAGGCACTTTTAACAAGTTGGTTAAAGTCGCCTTGTTGCTCCGTAATCCCTAGAGAGAGAGAAATGGGAGGGAGTTTTAGATCGCTTTTTGAACTTATAAAGCGTAGTTTTTCAACTCCGCTTATCACTTTTTGTGCAATAAGGTTAGCGGTTTCGGGTTCTATGTTAGCAAGTAAAACGATGAATTGATCTTTTGCAGAGCGTCCAGCTAAGCCACTTTGCGAAACATATTTTTGCACTTGCTTAGCCACTTTATTTAAAATCACTTCGCCAATGGCATCGCCAAAATTATTAATAAAATGCTCTAAATTATCAATTTGAATGGCAATAGCTGAGATTGATTTGTCTTGTTTTAACCATAACTGTGTTTGTTTGGTTAAATAATGGCGTTTGTATAAGCCAGTTTGTGGGTCAATCACATGTTGTTTGCGTAGGGTATTAAGTTGTTTTTTAGTTGCTTCGTGTAGTTTTTTGGCCTGACTTAGTTGGTGTTTAAATTGAGCTTGTTGCGTTAATAAAAGCTGAGTTTGTTCATTAAGCCTTTCTAAAGCAATACGGCTGTTGGCAATATTATTTTCATCTAGAGAGTGCATACAGTCATTAACATGACCTGCAAAGTCGTTTAGCTTTTTTTCGGTCTGTTGAGCATTTTGCGATAGTGAATTGATCACGCCATTGACGTTTTCAATCATGGCTACTTCGGTTTTATGCCCTTGATTTAAATATTCAAAATAGAGTTGTTCAATAAACAGCTCATCAATATTTTGATGGGCATCTATGGCATCATCAATAGCATTGTTAAGCGCAAAATGGATTTTACTAGTGTATGTATACACAACTTGAAAATTTAAGGGGGTAGGAGGCAAAACATGATGCTCTAAAAACATACATACTTTTGTCATTTTTTCTTGTGCTATAGCCATGGAGTCATGGAACATCATTTGCAATTACCAACCAAATACGCATAAATGCTGATTTATAAAACTCGTCCAATAAGGCAATTTGCTTCCAAGCGCAGATACAATAATCATTATATCTGTGATTTAAAAGTAAAATGAGTCGTAGTTGGCTAAAATGGCGCTATAAATTCAATAACCGTTGCTTTTTTGAGCAATTACTCTAATTGTTAAGTATTAACTTAAGTTAATACAATATCTCACGGGCGTATATTTTGCGCAGTTGGTCGTATATCTATTTGCTATTTATCTAGGCTACGATAGGTTTATCACATCTGTAATCTTACTAAGATCAATCACTATGAATTTATCTCTTTCAAAACAAATGCGTCTTTCCTTATTAAGTGTCACCTTAGTGTGCTCATTAAGCGCGTGTCAGCTCACCGCAATTAACGCCGATCAGCAATTTACGCAAACGGCTGAAAATATCGTACAGCACCGCCAAAATGTAAGCCCGTATAGTAACCCCGAAGGCGTTGATGGCTACTTATTACCTAATTTGTCAGCTGAATTTTTAGCACAGCAATATCAAAAAAACACGCAGTTATTAGCAGATTTAGATGCCATAGATGTAAGTAAGCTCAGTGATGAAAACCAAATTAACTACAGTATTATTCGAGCGCAAGTGCAAAATAGTGTTGATGAATATGTATTTAATACGCACTACATGCCTTTAACGTCAGAATATGGCTTTCATTCAAGCTTATCGTTTATTGTTAATAGCTCTGATTATAAAACCGCACAAGATTATCAACACTATTTAAAGCGATTAAAGCAAGTTCCGCGCTTTTTTGAGCAAAATATAGGTTGGATGCGCAAAGGATTAGAGGTTGGTTTAACTCAACCCAAAGCGGTGTTAATTGGTTATCAAGACTCGATTACTGCTTACATTGTTGATGACGTCACACAATCTGAATTTTATAAGCCTTTTTTAAACAATACCGCGGGTTTAAGTGATAGTGAATTTGCAGATTTGCAACAACAAGCTAAAGCTATTATTAGCAGTCAAGTTATTAATGCCTACAAAGACTACTTAACTTTTTTTAATAACGAATACTTACCAGGCGCACGTAGTGATATTGGTATTTCGTCAACACCGAATGGTGAGGCCTTTTATGCAAATCGTGCTAAATATTACACCACCACACAAATGACCCCAAAAGAAATACATGAGCTGGGTTTAGCGGAGGTTGCGCGCATTCGTAGTGAAATGGAAGCGGTTATTAAAGAAGTCGGTTTTAAAGGCACATTTGCAGAATTTATCCACTTTTTACGAACAGATCCGCAGTTTTACGCCACAACGCCTGAGCAATTATTAAAAGAGGCCGCGTATATTGCAAAAAAAATGGATGCACAGTTACCTAAATTATTTCATACCTTACCGCGTAAACCTTATGGCGTAGCGCCGGTGCCTGCCAATATTGCTCCTAAGTACACTACTGGGCGCTATTCGGGTTCGAGCCGTGATGATCAAGCCGGCTTTTATTGGGTGAATACCTACGCTTTAGATAAACGACCACTCTATGCTTTAGAAGCATTAACTTTGCACGAAGCTGTTCCGGGTCATCATTTACAAATATCACTCAATGCAGAACTTGAAAGCTTACCTAGCTATCGCCGTGATGCGTATTTATCAGCGTTTGGTGAGGGCTGGGGACTGTATTCAGAGTACTTAGGCGTTGAAGCGGGTTTTTATCAAGACCCGTACAGCAACTTTGGTCGTTTAACCTACGAAATGTGGCGTGCTGCACGTTTAGTGGTTGATACGGGGATGCACATGTACGGCTGGAGTCGTGAGCGTGCAATGAACTTTATGGCCGATAATACTGCGCTTTCATTACACAATGTAAAAACAGAAACCGATCGTTATATTTCATGGCCTGCACAAGCGTTGTCATACAAAATTGGTGAGTTAACAATTAAACGTCTGCGTGCAGAGGCCGAGCAAGTATTAGGTCAGCAGTTTGATATTCGTGAGTTTCATCATCAAATATTGCGCCATGGTTCAGTGCCTTTATCGCTGCTTGAGCAGCAAATACGTTTATATATACAAGAAGAATTAGCAAAAACAGATAGCTAATAGCGTATTATTTTGAAACTATAAAAGCGTGGTGTTATTTAATGACATCACGCTTTTTAGCATTTAAGGATAAGTAATGAGTCAATTTATAATGTTTAGTATCGATGTGTTTGCCAGCTTATTTATTGTTGTATTTGGATTGCTGGTTATATTAATTGCTATTTTTTATGTTCGAGATATTACCCAAACAAAGCATGCTATTAGGCGTAATTATCCGGTAATTGGACGTTTTCGCTACTTTTTTGAACGCCAAGGTGAGTTTTTTCGTCAGTATTTTTTTGCTCTCGACCGTGAAGAAATGCCCTTTAATCGCGCCGAACGCAGTTGGGTATATCGGGCTGCTAAAGATGTTGATCATACGGCTGCTTTTGGTTCAACCCAAAGCTTAGAAACGACAGGCACCGTAATGTTTATGAACTGCGCATTTCCTACCTTAGATGAAGAAGCCTTAGCGCCTAGCAACGTAACGCTTGGGCCTTATTGTAAATTTCCTTACACCACAAATTCGTTATTTAATATATCGGGCATGAGCTTTGGTGCGCTATCTAGCCCTGCTGTTCGTGCACTCTCAAAGGGAGCAAAATTAGCCGGTTGTTGGATGAACACGGGGGAAGGCGGACTTAGTCCGTATCACTTAGAAGGTGGTGCCGATATCGTGTTTCAAATTGGTACGGCTAAATATGGTGTACGCGACGAGCAGGGAAATTTAAGTACAGAAAAGCTAAAAGCCGTTGCTGCACACCCAACAGTTAAAATGTTTGAACTGAAAATGAGCCAAGGTGCCAAGCCAGGCAAAGGCGGCATGTTACCTGGGCGAAAAGTGAATGCTGAAATTGCCAAAATAAGAGGCATACCCGAAGGGCAGGATTCTATTAGCCCAAATGGGCACCCAGAAATAAAAAATCCAAACGATATTCTAGACATGCTTACCACCATCAGGACTACAACCGGTAAACCGACAGGTTTTAAAGCGGTTATTGGTGAGCATACTTGGTTAGAAAGTTTATTTGCCGAGATTAATCATCGTGGTATTGAGTCTGCACCCGACTTTATTACTATTGATAGTGCGGATGGCGGTACAGGCGCAGCACCACAATCTTTATTAGATTCTGTGGGGTTACCGCTTAAAGAAAGCCTTCCTTTAGTTATACAGCTATTAAAGAAACATGGTCTTAGAGAGCGAGTTAAAATTATTGTTTCGGGTAAGTTAATTGTTCCTTCCAAAGTCGCATGGGCACTAGCACTAGGAGCCGACTTTGTGGTTTCTGCGCGAGGGCATATGTTTGCACTAGGCTGCATTCAGGCTATGCAATGTAATAAAGATACCTGCCCAACAGGAATTACTACGCATAATGAACGTTTGCAACGTGGTTTAAATGTTGAAGATAAAGCGCAGCGGGTCGCAAATTATAATAAATACATTCATTACGGTGCAGGGCTTATTGCACATTCTTGTGGCGTTACCAGTGCTCGCGAATTAAAACGCAAACATGTGCGTATTGTGCAAGAAAGCGGCCTTTCTGAGCCGCTAGATAAAATGTACGAGCATTATCATTAAATACTTGCTTGTTAATTATTGATGATGAAGTGTATTGCTCGCTTGAATGCCGGTGATTTTTAATCGCTCTAATTCGCAGCTAAACAAAAACTCTAGTGCTTCTAGGTGGCGACGCACTTCAGCAATATTTTTGCCAACTGCATATAAGCCATGACCGCGAATTAATACACCAAATTTAATCGGTGAGTGCAAATGGTGATCGCTGACTAATAAGCTCAAACGATCAATATCTTGGTCGTTATCAAAAATAGGAATGCTTAAGGTTTCTAAATGTGAGGTAAAACCACTGAGCGCTTTTTGCATTTCGTAACCGCTTAAATCAAGCTGATGAGCTTGCGTTACTTGTGAAAGCACCGTTGCTGCAACAGATTGAGTATGCAATACACATTGCGCCTCAGGAATTAACTGATACAAACTTAAATGTAATTTCGCTTCGCTTGATAACGCCTGAGGAGTATTTAAGTTTTGCTGGTCTAACTGTAAAAAATGCTCATGGGTAAGTTGGGCCTTATCGCAGCCATTAGTCGTTATAACAAAGCCATTTTGGGTGCGAGCTGATAAACTTCCACCCGAGGCAGGAACCCAACCTTGTTGGCTAATCCATTTTGCGGCTTCTATAAGGTTTGAAATAGCGGTATGGTTGTTTTGCATATTTTCCTCACAAATAACAATTAAAGTACAGTTTAGACGGCTAAACTTCCGTTTTTAATCATAGCACTGCTCTGTACACAAAACCATCATCAGGAGACTTCGTGTTTGACAGTAAACTCCCCAATTTAGGTATTAGTATATTTAGTCAAATGAGTGGCTTGGCTAATAAGTTTTCGGCAATTAATCTTTCGCAAGGTTTTCCTGAGTTTGATACCCCTGAATATTTAAAAGCGCAGTTAAGCCAGTATGTAACGCAAGGGGTTAATCAATACTCGCCTTCCAGCGGTGTACCTAAACTGCAGCAGCAAATTGCAGCATTAGTTCAGCGCAAATACAAAGCGCAAATTGATGGAACAAGCCAAGTAACTATAACTTCAGGAGCAACTGAAGCACTATTTGTAGCGATTCAAACAATCGTGCGCGCGGGTGATGAAGTTATTATATTTGATCCTGCTTACGACTCATATCAGCCCGCTATTGAACTGGCAGGCGGCAAGTCAGTGCATGTTGCGTTAGTCGCCCCAGATTACGCCATAAATTGGCAAATGGTAAATCAAGCTATCACAGTAAATACTCGTGCAATTATTATTAATACTCCGCATAACCCAAGCGGTAAAGTATTAAAGCAGCAAGATATCAACGAACTAAAAAAGCTAGTGAGTGCTCACAATTTATATGTCATAAGTGATGAGGTTTATGAGCATATAACGTTTGATCAACAACCACACTTAAGTGCACTAGGTGACGAGGAACTACTGGCAAAAAGCTTTGTTATTTCAAGCTTTGGTAAAACCTTTCATAGCACCGGTTGGAAAATGGGCTACTGTATTGCGCCTACTGATTTATGCGAAGAATTTCGAAAGATTCATCAGTATGTTACTTTTTCAAGCTTTACGCCTGCACAACATGCATTAGCCGATATGTTAGAACAGCAAGGTGAGCATGTGGATGCGCTAAGTGAGTTTTATCAACAAAAACGCGATGTGCTCAGTAATGCTCTACAAGATAGCCGCTTTAGCATTTTACCAAGTGAAGGCACCTACTTTTTACTGCTTGATTACAGTGATGTATCTGACTTAAATGACGTAGAATTTTGCCAATGGTTAGCAGAACAAGCTGGCGTTGCAGCCATTCCACTGAGCGTGTTTTATCAGCAACCAAATAACGATAAAGTTATTCGTTTATGTTTTGCTAAAAATGATCAAACCTTAATAGAGGCGGCACATATTTTATGTCAACTTTAACCTTAGCATTATTACAAAGCTCGCTGCATTGGCTCGATAAAAAAGCCAATTTAGCGATGTTTGAAAAACAGCTTGCTAACATCACCAATCAACCTGATTTAATTGTACTTCCTGAAACCTTTGCCACTGGATTTGCGGTTAACCTTGACTGTGGCGAAGCTGAAAATGGCTCAGTACTGAGTTGGCTCAAGGCACAGGCGAAGCACTATAATGCGGTAATTGCAGGCTCAGTATTGGTAACCCAAGGAAGTAAAAAAGCGAATCGGTTTTACTGGGTACAACCAAATGGAGAAGTGAGCTATTACGATAAACGGCACTTATTTTGTTTAGGTAACGAAGGCGAGTTTGTAGTGGCAGGACAAACGCGTGAAGTGTTTGAACTCAATGGGTTTAAAATATTGCCACAAGTATGCTACGACCTACGTTTTCCGGTGTTTCAGCGCAATAACAATGACTACGATGTGATGATAAATATTGCCAATTGGCCAGCGGCAAGGCGCAATGTGTGGGATACCTTGCTAATGGCACGAGCAATGGAAAACCTATGCTACGTGGTTGGCGTAAACCGGGTTGGTGAAGATGGCAATGGTATTGCTCACAGTGGTGGAACTGCAGTGTATGACTTTAAAGGTGAGCCACTGATTAAAGCGAATGACGACCAGCAAGCACTACTAACAATCACGTTAAATAAAGCGCCGCTTGATGAGTTTAGAGCTAAATTTCCGGCACATTTAGATGCTGATGCTTTTACATTGGTATAAATTAGCGCCCAGCCGATAAAGTGCTAAAATAGCCGCTGATATTTTTATTGGCGGCTTTATGAATACAACCCTTATTACACCGGTAATTTTAGCTGGCGGTATTGGCACACGGCTTTGGCCGCTGTCGCGCCAAGCAATGCCAAAGCAGTTTTTATCTTTGCTTGATAATAAAAACCAGCAGTCGTTATTGCAAAGTACGTTAGTGCGTGTTGCAACTGAGGGCTTTAATCCCGCTATTTTGGTCTGTAATGAGCAGCATCGATTTATTGCCGCGCAGCAGGCTGCATTTGCAAAGCCCCATGCCATAGTACTTGAGCCAGAAGGCAAAAATACCGCACCAGCCATTGCCCTTGCCGCGCACTATGCATTAAAAAATAATATTACTGGTCCCTTGTTGGTGATGCCTGCCGATCATTATATTGAAGATTTTACGCCATTAACTGCTCAGTTATCTGATGCGGTGACACTGGCTGAGCAAGGTAAATTAGTTACATTTTCAATTACGCCAACAGAGCCGCATACCGGTTATGGCTATATCAAACAGGGCGCAGCAATTACAGGTACTGCTTGCTTTGAGGTAGATCAGTTTAAAGAAAAGCCTGATTTAGCAACTGCATCAAGCTACTTAACTGAGGGCGGTTATAGTTGGAACAGTGGCATGTTTTTATTTACTCCCGCTGCATATCTAAAAGAGCTGGAACGCTTTGCGCCAAAAATAGCTAAAAGTGTTGCTAGTGCCATTGATTTTAAACAAGACTTAGCGTTTACAAGAGCAAATACTCATGCACTTGAATCTTGCCCAAGTGACTCGATTGACTACGCTATTTTAGAGCGCAGTAATAATGTGGTGGTAATGCCCGTTGCGTTAAAGTGGAGCGATGTGGGTAGTTTTTCTGCACTCGCAGCGTTGAGTAAAAAAGAGCCACAGGGGAATAGCCCACATCAAGAACATATCGCCCAAAACAGTAGTAACAACTTAGTTATTAGCGAAGATAGACACACAATAGCGACGTTAGGAGTAAGCGATTTAGCAATTATTCATACCCACGACGCCACTTTAATTGCTGATCAAAATGCGTTTGATGCCCTCCCGTTATTGCTCAAGCAACTGGCATCAACACATAACAACAAACTGACACACCATCAGGTGGTTTACCGCCCTTGGGGAAATTATCGTACGCTGGTAGAAAGTATCGGTTTTAAAGTAAAAAAAATAACCGTTAATAGTGGGGCTAGGCTCTCAACGCAGCGTCATCAGCATCGCGCTGAGCATTGGGTTGTGGTGTCGGGCACTGCAGATATATGTATTGATCAGCAAAGCTTAACGCTGACCCACGACCAATCTTGTTATATTGCAGCAAAACAGCTGCACAGTTTAGCGAATAATCAGCCCGAGCCCTTAGTTGTTATTGAAGTGCAAACGGGTGCCATTTTAGATGAAAGCGATATAGAGCGATTTGACGATATATACGGCAGAAAATAACAGTATAAATAGTGAAAATACTTGATTATTTGTCACTGTAGTAAAACTTGATAGCCTGTAGCCGTTTTACCCTAGTCCTTGCCGCACATACTTCAAATACGCTTCTAAACTGTGTTGCCACAGTGTGCTGGCTTCATTTAACGAGTTATTTAATGGTTTTTTACCTAGTAAGCGTCGCTCAATTTTTTTTAGAGCTAGTCCATAGCTATTAAAGCCAAGTTGCATTGCGGTGCTGGCTTGGCGATGTAATAACTTAATGCATTGCTCGGGGTCTTGCTCTAATAAAGCTTGGCAACGGCTCAGCTTATTACGAGCAGAAAGAATAAATTCATTATAGATAGAAGACACTTCATCAATACTAAAAGAGCTTGTCAGGGTGTCTGTTGCGGTTTCATCGTATAACGTATCAATCAGCTCGATGGCAATATTAGCTGTTTGTGTTGACTGTGAATCACTCAATGCTTGGCGTAGTTTCTCTTGCTTTAATGGCTTGCCAACAATGTCTTTAATACCCAGTGCTAAGTATTCTTTTATTTCATCAGGGCTCAAACTGGCAGTAAAGGCCAGCACCGGCGTTCGCTGATTTTTATGCTCCACCCGTTTGAGTGTTTTTAGTACCTGTTGCCCTGTTAAATCGGGTAGGTTCATATCAAGTAGCACCACATCAAAGTGGTATTTTTTCATCAACTCAATCGCACTTTTGCCATCTTTAGCGAGCTTAATTTTATGCTCGTCGTCTGCCATAAATTCAACGGCAATTTTTTGGTTCAGATCTAAATCTTCAACAAGTAATACATCGAGTCCGGTTAAATAGTCTTTACTTTGATGGCGTTGCTCGACGAGACTAAGCTCACCAATGGCTAACGTCATGTTAAAGCTAAATACACTACCTACTCCCAGCTCACTGGTAATTTCTAGCTGGCTATTAATTTTATCGAGAAGGCGACTAGTTATAGCAAGTCCGAGGCCTGTTCCGCCTTTTTCTTTACCGGCACTGCTTTGAATGTAGGGCTCAGTTAAATAATCAATTTCATCTTTTTCAATACCGGGGCCTGAATCGAGTACACTTACTTTAAGAGTGTGATCTAGCTGGGTTTCATTAACTAAATCTATTTGTACTTTTACCATACCGTTATCGGTAAATTTAATCGCATTACCTACAAGGTTAATAATAATTTGTCTGAGTTTTTGTTGGTCGCAGTAGTAACAGGCTTTATCGGGGATATTACAGGCAAGCTCAAATTTAAGTTGTTTTTGTTCGGCCAGAGGGCTTAACAGCAAACATAAGTTTTGCAGCCATGTTTTAAACTCTATGTCTTCTTCGTATAGGGCTTCGTCGTGCTGATCTAAGCTTGCGTATTCCAGCACTTTATCTACCAGTAAGTTGAGTGACTCTGCTGAATTGATAATTGCCTCACAATAGGCTTTATTGCGGCTGTCGCTGGTTTGATTTAATATCAGTTGTGCACTGCCTAATATGCCGTTTAGTGGTGTGCGTATTTCATGGCTGATGGTGGATAAAAACAGTCCGCGAATTTCTAAATCTTTATGAGCTTTTTCGGTGAGCTTATTAAGTCGTAATTCCCTGCGTTCATTACATAACAACGCCATACCTGCAGCATAAAACATGGGGGCAATAACACTGTTTAAAAATAACAGTGAGTTAAACCATGAATTTAAAATGGCATCCTGTTGTGCAATGTCATCCATAAATAGGCTTCGGGTAATAAAACTTGCTGCAACTAAAGTTAAAATAATTATGTAAACAATGCTGGCGTTAGGGTAGGGTTTTCGCGCATATTTTATAAATATAAATAATAAAAAAGTGGCCTCTACAATATGCTGCAAATCAGAAATATATACCCGCGAGCGCATTGAAGGCTGTAAAAATGTGAAATAAACAAGCAGCAAAGCGCTGAGCGCTGTAAATAGGCAAACAAACTTAAGGCCACGACCACGATAATTTAAAAATTGACTCAGTGACAAACAATGCACAATAGAAGCTAAAAACATCATGCTATTAGCAAGGGTAATGGCAATCTGATCAGGGATTTTGCCTATTAGTGCAAAACTAACAATGGCAGTTAATAGCAGTAAAGGATAGAAAATATAAAGTAACGTGCCGGGGACATGCTTATTGGTACGCCAGGTTAAAAAGTTCAGTAGCGTCATCACTGTTATAACGGCGATACTGGCAAAATAAAGCGTAAATGAGTCGAGCATTAAGACCCCAACAGCGTTTTTTAAAGAAGATATAAAAACAGGCACTTAAAGTGCCTGTATGGTATTTATTCAAACAAACGTTAACGAATTTCGTCAGGAATGTTTTGTTGTGCCCAAGAAAGTAATTCAATACGGTTACGGCATTTAGTTTTTCTAAATGCACTGTATAAATGAGTTTTAACCGTATGCGGGCTAATACTTAACTCTTCAGCAATTTCTTTATTTTTAGAACCATTACTCATTAACGATATAATTGCTTTTTCACGCTTCGTCAGCTTTATTGGTTCAATATCACCATCAGTTAGCTTATGCAGGGCGTCTTTATTAAATTGCAGCATGCGGTTAAGTGCATTACACATAATGTCACGACGATACCAAAGCTGATCTTCGAGTAATAAACGAATCCCTTTCATGAGTACATCGGCATTATCTGTGGTGTAAAATACACCACGAATACCGCTGAGTAGTGCGCGATTAGCAAGCTCTGGGTTTTCATCTAAATTAAACAACACAATATCGCACTTGATGCGTAAGTTAACGAGTTGCTCTTTTAGCTTTGTCCATGCGTCTTTACTTGATGTTTCAATGAACAATAAGCGAGTACCTACCGGAACATCTAAAATATTTGTACCCGTAGTAACGTCAAGGCCTTGTGTTTTTAACAATGGCTCTAAAACGTTAATACCAATAGTGTTAATTGGTTCTTCATCTAACAACAAAAAGGCTGAACTGCTCATGTTTTTTTTACTCTTTTATAAAGCTGGCTAATTAATTTTACCACAATCCCTACACACCTTTTGTATTAGAGAATCGTTATTTCACTGGAGAAAAGGTGCGATTTCCGATTATTTAAACATAAAATGTTGCAAATAAGTAATTGTTTTTTTTCGTGTAGTAAGAAAAACGCCGTATTTTTGATTTTTTTAAACTAATCTAAGATTTAACTAAGCACTATAGCGCCGTTTTTTTAGTTTCTTGGTATGGAGGCCAGCCCATTTCTTTACCTGCGAGCATATGTAAATGTATGTGATACACAGTTTGGCCACCATGTTCATTACAGTTCATCACAACGCGGTAGCCGTCATCGCTAAAGTTGTGTTGCTTGGCCAGTTTTGCGGCGACCGTGTATAAATTACCAACTAAATGTGAGTTTTCATTATTTATATCATTTATAGTGGCAATTGGTTGCTTGGGAATAATTAATACATGAAATGGCGCTTGAGGATTAATGTCTTTAAACGCTAGCGTGTCATCGTCTTCGTAAATAATATCGGCTGGAATTTCGCGATTAATAATTTTAGTAAAAATAGTCTCTTGGCTCATAATGATGACTCTAATTTATTTGATTAATATATGTGTCACTAATGACAAATTTTGCTAGCAGTGTCAAACTGAAATCAACTAAAGGAGTAATTATGCGTAAATCAATATTATTAGGCAGTGTAGCGGCGCTCTTACTGAGTGCATCGAGTTTGGCAGAAAATATTCACTTTCCTGAGGAATTTGTTCCTTTGCAAGTGGGTGACCGAATAATTGAAAGTTCGCTTTTTAGTCGTGTTGATGATGTTGAATTAGCACCGGGTACTTATCAGCTAAAACTTAAATACACAGATTTATATGACTTAGGTTATGACGATCATGAAGTGATTGAATCAGAACCTTTTTGGGTGAATGTAACCATTGAAGCGGGTAAAGATTACACCTTAGTATTTAATCGTGCTGAAAATGCGGTAGCGGCAAAAGTATTTGCTGAAGCACCGCAAGTGAGTTTAAAAGCAAAAGGCAGCACCTTAGCTAAGCCATTAAATATTATTGCCGAACGACAAGTTCAAAGCGCACAGTTTAACCAGCAAACAACAGCAACCCCAGCGGGCCCGCAAAAACCGAGTCGTCCCATTAAACCGATTACGCCAATTAATGGAAAAGGCATGCCAAGTGCGGCAAATATGCTCGACTTTTGGTGGCAACAAGCAACGCTCGCTGAAAGGCAGGCTTTTTTAGATAAAGTAACAAAATAATTAAGCATTAAAAAAGGGCCAAATTGGCCCTTTTTAGTTTATTGGTAACGCTATTATTTATTCAAATAACGCGTCAATGGTACCTTGTGCAAGTGGGTGATAACCTGGACGTGCTTTTAAGTACACGCTTTGTGCCCAGTCTTTTTTACCATGTGTAATAAGTGCTTTGTAAAGTGGCACTATTAGCTTACGACGACCAATACCCGATAAGTGTTTATCTAGCGCAGGGTAAATCGGTTGGTAACCATTACCTACTGCTAGCATATACCATGCAAATGCGCGTTCTGCGTTAGTTGATTGGGTTAAGTTAAACTCGCCGTCTAATTCAGTCATTTTTTCAATGCTTAAATCGCGCGGTAGGTTATTTAAAAAGTGCAGCCACTCATGCACTGTCCAATTTGCAGTAGGTAATTGTGCGGCAGTTGTATCCCCCTTTAACCATGCTTGTGTTGCAGCATCTACTTTATCGAACGCATCAGAGGTAGGGTTAGGTGCATCACTTGGTAAACCAGGCTCAAAAATCCACTCGTTTACTTTATCCATGCTCACTACACCAGGGTACTTTTCAATTAAGTTAGCTTTGATGTAAGTCACAAATTGCGCAGTGGTTAGTGACTTAAACGCAAATTCATTAAAGTAAGTTTTAACAAAGTCATCAAACTTATTACGGCCATATTTTTCTTCTAGGTAGATTAAAAATAGCTGACCCTTTGTGTAAGGCACTGAGCTAAACGCATCATCTGGATCGCGGCCATTAAGTTTTAAATTAAGGCGAGTGTCTGGTGCATCAATGGTTTTAAGTTGTGCACGCAGGCCAGCTGCATCAAGCGCTTGCTCCATTACTGCACGGTCGCGACCAAATACTTCTTCCATAATGCGGTTTTCAACATAAGAGGTAAATCCTTCGTTTAACCATAAGTCTTCCCATGTGGCATTGGTTACTAAGTTACCAGACCAAGAGTGAGCAAGCTCATGTGCAATCAGGTTAACGAGGCTTTTATCGCCAGCAACAACGGTTGGGGTAATAAATGATAGACGCGGGTTTTCCATGCCACCAAATGGGAAGCTAGGCGGTAGCATAAGTAAGTCATAGCGACCCCAAGCATATTCACCATACATCGCATTGGTTTTGTCGATCATCGCTTGGGTGTCATTAAATTCAGCAACTGAGGCATCCAAAATAGTCGGTTCAGCAAAAATACCGGTTTGTTTAGACATCGCTTTAAATTCTAAGTTACCAGCACCAATCGCAATTAAGTAAGGCGAAATTGCTTGTGGCATATTGAAGTGGTAATCACCGTCTTTATAAAGGGCATCTTTATTATCGGCACTCATTACCGCACGCACATCTTCAGGGGTATGAATACGTGCAGAATAAGTCACACGCATTGCCGGTGTGTCTTGCACAGGGATCCAACTACGTGCATGTATCGCTTGCGATTGACTATACATAAACGGGTGCGTTTTACTGGCTGTTTGCTCTGGCGTTAACCACTGTAAGCCCGACGCTTCTGGGCGACTGTTGTAGTAAATACGGACTTTTTCAGCTTGGCTTTTAAATGTAATGGTTAGTTTTGAGCCTTTAACATCGTCGCGATTAGCAAGGTTAAAACTGGCTTTATGCCAATTGCCATTGGCTGTTTGATACATCACTTTATCAATATCAAGATCGCGGGTATCAAGTACTAGCTTTGTGCTTTTCGCGTTTTGCCATTGTAGCGTATGCTCAACAAAACCTTCTAATTGCTTGTCGGCAAAGTCGATGTCTAAATCAAGGTTTAAATGCGTGGTGATAACATCATCAAGGTTGGCGTAGGAATTTTGATCAATAGCGCTAGCCATTGCTTGCGAGCACATACCGGCCATAACGAGGCTTAAAAAAAGAGGTTTGATTTTCATAATTACCTTGAGTACAAATAAAAAAGTACCCGTTTTATAACATGATTGCCACAGTGGGTTGAACAATTTTTACAAGCTGATGCGCAATTTGCGACGATGAGTTAAACTAGAGCGATTAATTACTGGTACCTTTAGGACCCTTGTGGCGCACTCATTACAACCCCTACATACATTTGCATTAAGTAGCCAATGCCAAAATTTTATTGAGATCACCGACTCAGCGCAGCTTCAAACTCAGAGCTTTAACGCGCCTTTTTGTCTGTTAGGGGAGGGCAGTAATACCATTTTTTTAAATGATTATGCTGGCACGGTTATTAAAATGGCGACCCAAGGAATTAATATTACTGAGCGGGAAAATGATTTTTTAGTCAGTGCGGCTGCCGGTGAAAATTGGCATCAATTAGTGACTTACTTGCTTGAGCAAGGCATAGCAGGGTTTGAAAATTTAGCACTCATACCAGGCACTGTCGGTGCTGCGCCAGTGCAAAATATTGGTGCCTACGGTGTAGAGATTGCGCAATTTGTAGAAGCTATTGACTATTTTGATATTAATAGCAACTGCTTCAAATCTTTAACTAATAAGCAATGCCACTTTGCTTATCGTGAATCGGTTTTTAAACACGCGTTAAAAAATAAAGCGGTGATCACCCAAGTGCGCTTTAAACTGCCAAAAATATGGCAACCAGTACTCAGTTATGGACCGCTACAACAACTAAAAAACCCGACGCCACAGCAAGTATGTGAGCAGGTGATACAAACACGCAATAGCAAACTCCCAGACCCTTATAAACTAGCTAATGCTGGGAGTTTTTTTAAAAACCCAATTATTACCAATGCTGCGTTAGTGCCGTTACTTGCGCAGTTTCCTGAGTTACCTCATTACCCACACGGAGCCGGTCATCATAAAGTCGCAGCGGGGTGGTTAATAGAACAAGCGGGATTAAAGGGATATAAGATTGCCGGTATTGAAGTGCATCAGCAGCAAGCTTTGGTGCTCGTTAACCATGGTCACAGTACAGGGGATGATTTGATCAGCATGATCACCCATATTCAAAACACTGTTTTAGCGCGCTATAACATAAGCTTAGAACACGAAGTGCGGTTAATTGATCAACACAATGAATGCCATATCTCTTTGGAGCAATTAACATGAAAGCACCTGATGGAAACAAGCTGGCTATTTTAAATGAGCTTAATAAAGGCGGGTTTGTCTCTGGGCAAGCTTTAGGAGAGGAATTAGGAATTAGTCGTGCCGCTGTTAGTAAACACATTCAAAGCCTACAAGCTATGGGCTTAGATGTATTTAAAGTTACAGGTAAAGGCTATTGCTTAAATAACCAAGTAGGGTTACTTAATCAGGAAAAAATACAACAGCTTTATGCTGAGTTAGGGCAAAATACCGCTAATATTGAAGTGCAGCCGCTCATTGATTCAACCAACAGCGAACTAATGCGCCGCATTCAGGCTAAAACACCACTTCAGTCGGGCACGGTAATCGTTGCCGAAATGCAGCAAGCAGGGCGCGGGCGTCGAGGGCGTGTATGGCAATCGCCATTTGGTGCCAACTTATACTACAGCTATTTTTGGCGATTAGATGATGGTTTACAAGCCGCTATGGGTGTATCGATTGCTGTTGGTTTAGCGGTGTATGATGCGATAAAAGCACTTTATGGTATTGATGTAGAGTTAAAGTGGCCAAACGACATTTACATAAACAAACAAAAGCTCGCTGGCGTATTAGTTGAATTAGACGGGCAACCACAAGGGCCGTGTCAGTTGGTGATAGGAATTGGTATTAATTTAAATATGCCACAAAGTGCCAGTCAGCACATTGACCAAGCATGGACAGATTTAAGTCAGCACACTCAGCAGCTAGATAAAAATCAACTAGTAGCTTCATTAACTTATTGGTTAGAGCAGCGCTTAGCGCAATATCGCGAGAACGGCTTACAAACTATGTATCAACAATGGAATGCATTAAATGCGTTTGCAGGCGAGCAGGTAGAGCTTAATACTGGGCATCGTAGTTGGCGTGGCATTTGTGAAGGTATAGATGCGCACGGTGGTGTACGTATTCGCCAAGACGGCGAAGTAAAAAGTTATTATGGCGGCGAGATTTCATTAAGAAAGGCGCAAGCATGAGATTGTTAATTGATGTAGGTAATACTTCACTCAAAGCCGTATTGTGGGAAAACGGGCAAATACAGCCATGTGATATTAATAATATTTTATGGCAGCAAATTACGGTTGTTATTTACGCTTGTGTTGGTCGTAGCGAGTTACTTAAACAATTATTAGCGCAAGCCAAAACGCATAATATTGATTGTTTTGAGGCTACGGTTAGTAGTGAGCTTGGTGGGTTGCGCTGCGCGTATCAGCAAGTAGGTAATTTGGGTATAGATAGATGGTTGGCGCTTATTAGCGGTTATACGCTTTACCCTAATATGGCTGCTATTGTTGTTGATGCTGGCACGGCTACCACTATAGACGTTCTCAATAATGATGGGCAGCATCTAGGAGGCTGGATATTACCTGGGCTTGATTTAATGACCTCATCACTCACTCAAAATACTCAGCGGGTATTTGATGATGCAAACACGCCATTTGCTAATGAGCTTGGAAAAAACACCCCTAATGGGTTAAAAAACGGAGCCTTAGTGGCAACTATGGGTGCCATTGAGCAAGCAAGATTGCATTTAAAGACAAAAAATAGCCTTTTAATTTTTGCGGGTGGTTATGGTCAGCTGTTACAAGGGCATTTTTCACAGAGTATTTTCGACCCAATGCTAGTAATGAAAGGCTTAAATTACTGGTATGAGTTAGCTAAAAAGAGTTAAAAACAACAAAAAAACAGCTTTTTGCGCGAATAGTGAGCATTTGAAGCATTAAATCACATTTTTTTTAATTTTTTGGTTGCATCCCAATAAACCTTACTCTAGAATCTCGCCCCGTACTAAAGCAGTGCCGACTTAGCTCAGCTGGTAGAGCAACTGACTTGTAATCAGTAGGTCAACCGTTCGACTCGGTTAGTCGGCACCACTTTCCTTTTACCGGAAGTGCTTAGTAAAGAATTATCGTGGAGGGGTTCCCGAGCGGCCAAAGGGATCAGACTGTAAATCTGACGGCTCAGCCTTCGCTGGTTCGAATCCAGCTCCCTCCACCACTTTATTCTAGACGGTTAGAGGTAGTTTAAGAACAGGTTCCTTAAAGCGGGCATCGTATAATGGCTATTACCTCAGCCTTCCAAGCTGATGATGCGGGTTCGATTCCCGCTGCCCGCTCCAATTTGATGATGCTGATATAGCTCAGTTGGTAGAGCGCACCCTTGGTAAGGGTGAGGTCGGCAGTTCAAATCTGCCTATCAGCACCAGTCAATCGAATCGCCTTAAACACTTCCTTTATCTGTCAGAAAAAACTATTTGAAATTTGAAAAAATTAACTTAATCTACCTATGGTGGATTATTTTCATATGTAATCTAGATACACAAAACTGATAGGTTCCGTCATGGCAAAAGAAAAGTTTGAACGCGTAAAACCGCACGTAAACGTTGGTACAATTGGCCACGTTGACCACGGTAAAAC
>NZ_JALNTK010000018.1:0-101917 GCF_023161865.1 Pseudoalteromonas sp. 2CM36K | reverse complement strand
GGGCGAAAAAAGCGGCAGCTTGCCTCAGGATATCATTCGTTCGCTTGAGCTCTTTATTCTCGCGCTCTAAGACGGCAAGGCGTTCTTCAGTTGATTGCGTATTAGAAGAGGGTTTAGACGGTTGAGCTTGAGATTTCTTGACCCATGCTCTAAGTGTTTCTGGGGTACATCCCAGTTTATCTGAAATCGATACTAGCGCAGCCCAAAGAGAAGGGTATTCATGCTGTTGTGTGGTAACAAGCCTAATTGCACGTTCACGAAACTCTGATGTATAGCGATTTGATTTTTTCATAGTTCCAGTTTCTCAAGTTATTGAGTCTCTGGCAAACACGGGGCGATTCAGTAAGATCTGGTGGCTAGTTAAACTTTCTATTAACGACTCAGCCCTATGAGTCGTTAATAGAAAACAATCTAAAATAAAAGCTTAAGTTTTATAAAATTATGTCGATAAAAGAAAACGACATATGAAAAAGGATTTTTATGAAAATCAGCACCAATCTACTACCTACTCTATTTGAAAGTAAAATATCTATTTTTACAAACAGTGATGATGAAAAAATAAAAAGCTTTTCTACTAAAACAAGCGAAAGTGGCTTAAAAATTAATATAAACACAACTCACCTTGATCCTAAAGTTAAAGAAAAAAAAGACAATAATGCTTTTGATTCATCATTAATTGAGGGAAGTGCATATGAAAAAGTATTTAAAAAAGAAGAGCTCAACTTTTCTAATATGAGTATAAAAGAACTTCATAGTATTGTTAAAAATGTGAATGAAATGGAACGAGAATACACACAAAAATACGATAGTGATGAACCAGTTAGATTAGGTAAGTCAGGAAACCCCATAATATCCAAAAAAAGAGAAGATATGAATAGTTTAGAGTCTAAACTTAGGATCCTTTCTTATGGTGGAGGGGATGTAGATCCTGATAAAAAAATTAATGTTATGGAGTATTTTTCTAATAGTTCAGAGAAATTAGATGGACTTGCTAAAGAATATCCTGAACGTCAGACTTATCAAGTAAGAGCCTCTTACATGAAAGAAATAATTAATACGTTTGATAAATTTATATCAGACGATACTTTTGATTTATATCAAGAAAAGGCTGCTTTATTGTTAACCGACAAAAAGAAAGTCGATGTTTTTATTTGAAAAAAGCCTAGAACATAGCAAAACAGCTAACAGCTTATTGAACACCATTTTGGTGGTTTATAACACACCGAAACGGCGTATATTACATACCCTGATAATTTCACCAATAATTACCTTTGTAAACAAGTAATTAAAACAGCTAGGAATTAAGCATGTTATTTTGCCCCAAAACGGCGTTTAATAATGTTATTGGACAAAATTAGATTTCTACTTAAAACACAGGAATAAATTTAACTTTTTCAGTGTCCGGTTATCGCTCAAAGCCGACCTATAGAATAATTGCTTTAACACGTTTTGGGGCAAAAACGAGCTACGATTGAAGGTCCGCTGGCACAGAGCCGAACTTCGTCAAAGAGCGAAAAGCGGTCATTGAGGTTGGCTAAATATTGTCGTTAATTGATTGGTTAAACTGCTCTTTGCGCATATATTCATTAAAATGAGCGTTGCGTGCATAATGGTTCATTTAACTCTACCTAAAAAATTTTAGAAAGCTTAGAGATAGTAATACCTTAGGTTATCTGTTAAAACTATATAAAGTAGACAAATGAGCGTTAAGTAGGGAGAAATAAACGCGGTTATCGTACTATAAAATGTTAGTTGCATCCGTAATATTGAACATTGGAGGTTTAAAAGTGGAATGGTCTTGGAAAGTATTCTTTATAACTTTACCCATAATGATTATTTATAGCATGTTTTCTCGTGGCTATATGAACGCACAAAATGTTGCTAAACATGGGGATAAAGCTGATTATAAGCAAAATCCTAAAATGGCGTTATTTGGTTCAATAGGCAGTGGTGCGATCGCATCGGTAATAATTACGGTCATTATTGGCTTCTTTTAGTTAATTAAAAATGCAACTAACAAGCGCATTAGATCTGACGTCCCACATTGTTCGATTTTTTGCTTAAAAGAAAATGACGAAAAAAAGCGTCTAACATGCTCCGTAACTAATGCGGGCATTATAATGACTAAAGGGAATTTTATGAAAAGACAATTTTTTGCAATATTATCAGTATCTTTATTATTAGCAGCTTGTACATCGAGCAGCGGGGTAATCCCTGACGGTAAAGATGCATACAGAGTAGTGCAAACAGGGGATACGGGATTTACCAACTCCAACACATTACAAAAAAATGCTTATAAAGAAGCCTCGTACTTTTGCGCGAATAAAGGACAAGTAGTCGAGACACTTAATGTTGAATCAAAACAAGCTAGACCGTTAGGTGGTTGGCCGGAAGCAAATTTATGGTTTCGTTGTGTAAATCGAGAAAAAGATGTCGAACAGTCCTCTTTTTCTGATAGCAATCAAAAAATTTGAGTACCGATCTATAACAGGTCAATCAACGCGCTCACTTCGTCCGCTGGGACGCAAACGCTTAGGACGGCTTCGCTATTATGCACTACGTGCCAACGCCCACTATTTATAAGTTATACTTTTCAGAGGTTTAGGTGAAGTTAATTAGCAATATAAAAACTTGGATTACACGGCTGCTAGGCTGCTTTTTAATGTATCTCGTTTTCACATCTGATTTTCACCTGCTTTATTCATCGTTAGTTGTAATAGGTGCAATTGTTTGTTTATTTTACAAACACTCATCAGATAAACGAAATGGTATAGTTGAAGGGATATGGATTCTGACAGCAGTTCTATTTATTTTATTATCTGGTTTAGCGATATTTGGTGGTAAAAATGATCTACTCGCTTTAGCTGTTCTTATCCCATTAGCGGTACTTTATGGTTGTACTTATATTCCATCTAGATATATTCCTAAGTTTATCAGGTTGCTTTTTGAATAAAACATAACAAGCGATTGAACAGGATTGTGCTTGTCCCTCGCAAATTTCAGCCTGCAATAAAAGTCCATTAATTGAGCGTTATCAATGTCCGCTCATGGCACAGAGCAGACCGCCGGTAATTATTGAGTGATGCAATCCACGGCTATAACTGACCAAGAATAGAAGTTCTTTATGTAATGAAAAATAAAGATGCGCTGTCGCTCCTCTGGCAAGCATCGGCCTAAATAAACTCTACCTCGAAGTAAACCCGATTAGCTTTCGTATAACAGATAGGCAAATTACCACTTAAAATCACTTACTGTAATAGATGTTTTCAAGCGATTTCTCGTTGTTTAAGAAATTTACCTAATAAAAAACATAATTATTTTTTAGAGTGTAATTTAGTTAATAAATCTCAATTTAAGTGCCGTATTTCATTATAAATCAACAAGTTCTCAACGCGCCGTGAATTCTCGATTTAAGTGGCACTGATCAGATTAAAAAATAAAATTTAATTTTTGATCAAAAACCAATTGATAACTATTTTCGTTTAGATTAATATAAACCCACTAAATGAAATTGAGAGTTGTTTGTATTCATGTATGTTTGTCTTTGTCACGGTGTGACCGATAAAAAAATTGAGCAAACCATCGACGATGGTGCTACTACCATGCGCGAGTTAACTAAAGAGCTTAAAGTGGGCAGCCAATGCGGTAAGTGTTGTTGCTGTACTAAAAAGATCCTCAATCGTAAACTGATTCAAATTGCAGATATAACCGATCAAGTGGCTTAATAGTAACTTATAAAAGTAGGCCCTATCTAAACGAATTGGTTTAACATTTAAAAATTAAACATAAAAAAAGCAGCCTTAGCTGCTTTTTTTATATTTATAACTTTAATTTACAGTTGCGATTGTAAGTAGTTTTCAAGCCCAGTATTTTTAATCAGTAGTTGCTGTGTTTCTAGCCAATCAATTTGCTCTTCTTGCTCATTTAAAATGTTATCGAGCGCTTCACGGCTAATATAATCTTTTTTACTTTCAGCTAGTTTAATGGCAGCACGTAGCTCATCTACTGTATCAAGTTCAAAGCTCATGTTAGCGGCAATCATTTCTTCGCTGTTTTCGCCAATGCGTAAGCGTCCTAAATCTTGAAGGTTCGGTAAGCCTTCTAAAAATAAAATACGCTCAATTAAACGATCAGCATTTTTCATTTTTTGTATCGATACTTTGTAATCAGCTTTGTCCAGTTTACTAAAACCAAAATCTTTAAACATACGTGCATGTAAAAAGTATTGGTTAATACCCACAAGCTCATTAGCAAGTACTTTATTTAGCGCTGCAATAACGTCTTTATCGCCTTTCATAATATAGTCCTTATTCGCCCATTTGAGCTTGGTGATAGTTTTGAGTGCCAATTTTGTCAATCAGACCCAGTTGTTGCTCTAACCAGTAGACGTGATCTTCTTCGGTATCAAATAATAGCTTTTCTAAAATTTCACGAGATTGATAATCTTGCTGTTGTTCACAGATAGCAATAACCTCTTTAACACACTCAACCACTTCAAGTTCTAAGGTTAAGTCGTTTTGCATCATGCTTTTTACATCGTCACCAATTAACAGATCACGACGTTTAGTCATGTTTGGTACGCCTTCTAAAAAAAGAATACGCTTGATTAGCCAATCAGCGTGATCTTTTTCTTCTTCCATTTCATGGTTAAGACGCTCATAAAGTTTGTTTAAGCCCCAATCGTCGTACATACGAGAATGAATAAAATACTGGTCAATAGCAGCTAATTCGTTAGCTAACAATGTATTGAAGGCGTCGATTACTTTTTGATTACCTTTCATAGCGCTTATCCTAAAAATTCTAATTGTGGCTAGTCTAGTATATAGGCACAGAATTGCAAGTAATTTACTTATAAATCATATGGTTAATATTGAGTTTGATTCTCGTTTAAGTTTGCATTGCTGGTTAATAAACGGACAGGTTGTTATTTGTATTTTAGATCAGCAAGTTAGTTGAGGGTATAAGCGCGTTCATACCGTAAAAGTATGAACGCGTAAGTGATTAAAATTGATAAGTAACACCTACTGTGGCCGTGGTACCTAAACCTTTAATGTTGTATCCACCATAGGTGTAAGATTGCGCACGGGCTGGGAAGTAGTCTTGGTTAAATAAGTTTTCTACCCCGATAAAACTTTTCCAGTTGTCTGCAAACTGATACTGACCGCTTAAATTAAACACAGTGTAGTTATCGACAGGTCCCTGATCGCCAACATATTTACCATTATCATTAGGCTCAAAGCGCTTTCTATCACCCACATACAGGTAACTTAATGTTAGTGACAGGGTATTCGTAGGTTGCCAGTTAAGGTTGGCTGTAGCTTTTGGTGGGCTGATTTGCTTAGAGCCTAAATATATATCTGCTTCAGTATTTTTACCTTCTACATAACTATATGTTGCCAGTAATTTAAGGGATGGATTTATGGTGTAGTCTACTAAGGCTTCATAACCCCAAATTTCTTGAGGTGCTCTAACCGGTTCATAAACACCCGTTACTTCATTAAATTTGTTTGTAGTGCCAAGCTCAGAGGTGCTTCGATATGCTGCGACTTCTAAACGAACTGCATCAAATTGAGAATTAAAACCAATTTCATAATTATCGATAATTGAAGCTTGTGTTTGAATAAGGCCTATATCATTTACTGTGGCAGAGCGAAGTAGGCGGCCAATATCTGATATATCAGATCCCTGTGAGTAGTTTAAAAAGGGGCTGAATTTTTCATCTAGATTGTATTTAATGCCCACGTTATAGGTCGTAGCATTGTAATCAACCGTGTCGCCTTTTACGCTAATTGGCACAGAGCATTGCGTGGCCGTTTTACATAATTTAAGCGTGCGATAATCATCTACTCTAAGGTCGATATTTTCTTTGCGTACACCGGCCTTTATTATTAAGTCATTAGCAATAACCCACTTAGTTTGTAAAAAGCCCGCGACACTTTTCATGTCCATTTCTGGCACCCAAACACGCCCATCAACCAGCGGTTGTGCAGTCACATCATTTAACGCATCAATTCCGTAAATAAATGACGCTTCAACTGAGTCAAAGTCTACCTGGGTATTAAAAGTTGCTCTGGCGCCTTTTTTTTCTGAACTTATAACTGATTGACCACCTTGATAATTCTCATCAGGATTGGCAAGGTTTGGAGAGAAGAAAAACACATTTTCTATATCTTGCGTATAGAGGTCTAACGTCATTTGTGTGTTTTCAAGCAGTGCGTAGTCGGTGTATTTTAAGGTTATATTTTCGTTGCCTTCTGGCCCTTGTGGTTTACCTTGCTTTTGTAATTCTGACGGCACATGAATGGCGTAGGTTTTTTCTCCTAGGCTCATATCACCAACAACATCGCCTAAGTCGGTTTTTTGTTGTGAACTAAAGTAGTTATAACTAAATTGGAGTTGCTTTTCATCATCAAAGTCATAGCCAAGCTTAGTGAAGTAATTTTGTGTAACGGCATCAGATAAACCATATTGTAAACCGAGAATATCGCCTTGCGAATCGCGTTGTACACCGTTTTCTTCATAGCTTGCAGTTACTAAGTAGCTAAATTTATCTGCACGACCATTCAATGCTGCAGATAACCTTGCGCCTGCGCTTTCTTCAAGTTTTACCGCACTAAAACGACTCGATAAGCTTATTTCACCTTGGGTTTGGCCATCGCTTTGTGCTTGCTTGGTAATATAGTTAATAATTCCGCCTGATGCGCCGTTACCATAAATTGACGTTGCTCCTTTTATGACTTCTATTCGACCTATTGCGCTTGGATCTAAGGTTTTTACCCCTAATGATCCGTTACGCAGTGGCGTTGACTGTGGCACGCCATCAATCATGATCAGTGGGGCACGCCCGCGTAAAGTTTGTCCTGAATTACTTGAGCTTCCAGTATCTGGAGCAAGGCCGGGAACCATTTGTGCTAAAAGGCTTTGTAATTCTGGATTAACTTTTAAATGCGCTTCTATTTGCTTTTGACTAATAATAGTTATGGAAGCAGGGACTTCATCAATACTTTCAAAAACACGACTACCCGAAACAATAACGTGCTCCATTTCTGTTTGATTTAAATTTCTTTGGATCGTTGATTCGTCTGCAATACTGGCGCCACTGACTATTAATGCTATTAAGCTCAGAGATGTTTTAAACATGCGGGTCCTTCGTTTGAATGGTTTTAGTTGTATTAATGATGGGCGCAATATTAAGAGTAATTTAAAGTAAACGCAAGGTTAATGATAATTGTTGTTATTTGTATTTAATAAGGAGGGGTGATAGAGATTTGAATATAGCGTTGTGTTAAAAATAGAGGTTTTACTCGTACCGATAGTGGATTATTGTTAGCAGGTCTTCTGCATTATGTTGCACAAGGCATAAAAATAAGGATGCGATCAGCTTTAATTACAAAGCACTTTGTATAATCAAACTAAGATGAACAACACTCAATTACGCAGTGTTCAATTGCAAATTCATCATGTAAATAGTGTTTTATGGCATTAAGCTCAATAGGGGTATCTGTTTGCATCACAATTTCACAGTGAGTGGTAGTATCGTCCAGTTGCCACGCTTTTATTGATTTTATTTGCGTAATAGTAAACTGTTGTAGTAATTTTTTGCTGATAAGTTGCTGGTCAAAACCAATGGGGGCTGCCTGCATTAAAATGCTGCAGCTGGCTTTAAGTAATAATACGCCGTGATAAATAACATACATTGAGATCAATATAGTCGCTATTAAATCAACTACATACCACTGGTATAAAATAATTAAAGTACCCGCAATAATAACCACAATAGAGGCCATGGCATCAGACACATTATGAATAAACGCCGCCTTTATATTCATGTTGTTTTTAGCGCCGGCTTTAAAGGTTAATAATGCAGTGACTAAATCAATGAATAGCGCTACTGCAGCAACCCACACAATGATCCAGCCATTGATAGGTTGAGGGTTTACATACCCGCTAATTGCTTCAAAAACTAAATAACAGCCAATCACAATTAAGGTTGTACTGTTAAAAAGTGTGGCTAATATTTCAGCGCGTTTGTAGCCAAAATGGTGGGTTGTATCAGCCTGCTTATTGCCAATTTTTCGAG
The DNA here is from genome assembly GCF_023161865.1 of Pseudoalteromonas sp. 2CM36K. Lineage (NCBI taxonomy): Bacteria > Pseudomonadati > Pseudomonadota > Gammaproteobacteria > Alteromonadales > Pseudoalteromonadaceae > Pseudoalteromonas > Pseudoalteromonas sp. 2CM36K. Next base: position 93,837 of record NZ_JALNTK010000018.1, on the reverse strand, counting down.
CAACGAGGGCGATAAAAATTGAGGCCGCATCACTTAGGTTATGTAATGCATCGGCAATTAATGAAAGGCTGCCAGAAAATACGCCGCCAACAACTTGCACTGCAGTCAGTAAAACATTTATAAATACGGCAAGAGTGAGCTGTTTATCACTTTGGTTATCATCAACGTGACTGTGTGAATGACCATGACCCATCTTAGTTAAACTTCCTCATTGCTTTACTGTGTACTCATAATGACAACTTTTTGCCATATATAAAAGCATTGTTTTAATTTGTTTTTTTAATGCCCTAATGGCTAAATTGAAATAAGCTCATGAACGTTACTCATTGAATGTAAAACGATATGCTAGGGTATAAATAAATGTATTAATAGCTTAAATTATTATAATTAGTTAAGCACTTTTTATATTAAATTAGATGCTTGCCAGGCATAAAAGTAGTTTTTTAAAGGTCAATAACAATGAACACAGCAATAGAAATTCGCGATGCAAAGCCAAGTGATGCAAAAACAATTCTACACTTTATCAATGAGCTTGCTATTTACGAAAAAGAACCTGATGCAGTTAAAACCGATGAGCAAGCCATTTTAAACACCCTGTTTTGTGAAGGCGCAACGGCGCACAGTTTAATATGTTTACAAGATGATGAGCCAATTGGTTTTGCCGTATATTTTTACAACTACTCGACTTGGTTAGGTAAAAATGGCCTCTACCTAGAAGATTTATACGTGAGCCCAGATAGCCGCGGAAATGGGGCTGGTAAAGCCATTATGAAAGAACTGGCAAACAGAGCAATCAATAAAGACTGTGGTCGCTTTGAATGGGTGGTACTTGATTGGAATAAACCCGCGATTGATTTTTATAATAGCATGGGCGCTGAGCCACAAAATGAATGGATTATATATCGTTTAACGGGTCAGGCATTAATTGATTTTGCAAACAAAGATTAGTACCGAATATGGCCAGTAATACGCTTAGTTTTTGCTAAGCTAAGCGCTACCGAATTTACAAGAGCATTTTATGGGTGATCAGCATTGGCAAAAAGCACGTCAAAGTCGTGATGCGCGTTTCGATGGGCTTTTTTATGTAGCCGTTAAAAGTACCGGTATTTATTGCAGGCCAATTTGCCCTGCGCCCACAGCTCACGAAAAAAATGTGGTTTACTATCAGTTTGCGCACTCTGCTGCGCAAGCTGGTTTCAGGCCTTGTATTCGTTGTCGGCCCGATAGTGCACCAGGAAGTGCGGCTTGGCAGGGAACAAAAACAACGGCTCTACGAGCCAAGCAATTAATTGATCATGATAATCAGCACGACTGCGAAAAGCTCGCCACGCGTTTAGGAATAAGCAGCCGTTATTTAAGGCGATTATTTTCTCAATATTTCGGCATTTCTATCACGCAATATCGATTATTTAACCAATGTCATTTTGCAAAAAAATTAATTCAAGAAACCAGCTTATCGCTTACCGAAATAGCATTTGCCTCAGGCTTTAAAAGTGTTCGGCGTTTTAATGATGCTTTTTTAAAACAACTTAATATTGCGCCCTCAGCGCTCAGAACCGCCAGGCACCCAACTAATATTGGGCTCACCTTAATTTTGCCTTTTCGTCCGCCGTATAACTGGCGGGCATTGCATGGGTTTTTAGCAAAGCGAGTAATAGAGCCAATAGAGTGGTTAACGCCAACCAGTTATGGGCGTACTTTTACTTATAAATCGTGTAGAGGGCGCTTTGATGCTGAATTTGTTGCAGATAAACATCATTTTCGGGTGCAAATTGATATAGATAATACGCAATATTTACAGCCAATTATTAACAACATTCGCCGCGTACTTGATTTAGATGCTGATATAAATCTAATCGAGGCACATTTAAGCGAACACATTAATAATGCATTTCCACTTACGAAAGGCTTAAGGCTACCGGGTATTTGGTCAAGCTTTGAAGCAGGTATTCGTGCTGTGTTAGGTCAGCAGGTGAGTGTAACTGCGGCGCACAACCTAGTGACTAATTTAGTAACACAGCTTGGTGAAAAGCAACACCAACAGGTCTATTTTCCAGAGCCTGAAGTGTTAGCAAACTGTGATTTTGCATTCTTTAAAATGCCACGGGCGCGTAAAAATGCCCTGCATAACCTCGCTGAATTTTGTGCCGTTAATCCAAATTGTGATGACTTAGATCAATGGCTTAGTTTAAAAGGGATTGGCCCATGGACGGTTAATTATGCAAAGTTACGCGGCCAAAGCCAGCCCGATATTTTACTCAATGGCGATTTAGGCGTTAAAAAGGCACAAGCGGCAGCAAGCTCTTTTGAATCTGCGAACTGTGCACCATTTCGATCTTACTTAACTTTTCAACTTTGGCAGCAATTATGATAGTGCAAACCAGTTTACCCAGCCCGATTGACGATATTATTATTCAGGCAACTGAAAACGGTATTAGTTATGTGGGGTTTTATTCACCGACCAGTTATATCAGTACGCCTTTAAATAAGGTGACTAATTCGCATGTTTTATCTTGTGTGGCGCAGCTTAATGAGTACTTTGCTCATACGCGTACTGAGTTTGATTTAGAGCTTGATACTGGCGGCACACCGTTTCAGCAAAGAGTATGGCAGGCATTGTGTAGCGTACCGTTTGCTAAAGTGGCAACTTACAAAGATATAGCCATACAATTAAATAATCCTAAAGCAGTGAGGGCCGTGGGGGCTGCAAATGGCAAAAATCCAATCAGTATTATTGTGCCGTGTCACCGCATTATTGGTGCAAATAAAAAGCTAACTGGTTATGCCGGTGGCTTAGAGCGCAAGCAATGGTTACTAGAGCATGAAGCAAAATAAATAAAATAGTGTTTCCAAATTTGTATTCTCTGCACTTTAGGGTAGCATAAGCGCACTTTTTATTTGAAGGCATGGCCATGGCGCAATTATACTTTTACTACTCTGCAATGAATGCAGGTAAATCAACCACTTTATTACAATCAGCGTTTAATTATAAAGAGCGCGGTATGGAGCCGGTGATCCTCACCGCTGCCATTGACGATAGAGCAGGAGTAGGTAAAGTATCCTCACGTATTGGCTTGCAAGCAGATGCGCATATTTATGATGCAGATAAAGATGTATTTGAGCTAATTCAAACTCTTAATGCAGATAAAAAACGTCATTGTGTGCTGGTGGATGAATGTCAGTTTTTATCAAAAGACCAAGTTATGCAGTTAACCGATGTGGTTGATGAGTTAGGTATACCCGTATTGTGTTACGGATTGCGTAACGACTTTAGAGGGGAGCTGTTTATAGGGTCACAGTATTTACTTGCTTGGGCTGATAAGCTAATTGAGCTTAAAACGGTGTGTCATTGTGGGCGCAAAGCAAATCACGTATTACGTACCGATGAAAATGGCGAGGCTATTGCCGATGGTAATCAAGTTGAAATTGGCGGCAACGATCGTTATGAATCGGTGTGCCGCAAGCATTACAAAGCGGCGTTAAATATGGGCCGTTAAGGCTTTAATAAAGGTATCTATATCCGCTTTAGTGATACCTAAATGGGTTACTAGCCTAAGTTGCTTACTTGGGCTAATAAAAATGCCTTGTGCTTTTAAATCGGCTGCTAGCTTTGTAATGCTTATGCTGTTATCAAACGTAGCGTAAACCATATTTGTGGTATTACTCATATTTACTTCAAAGCCTGAAATTTCATTTAACTGCTGTGCTAAATAACGCGCGTTGGCGTGGTCATCGACTAAACGTTGCGTGTTGTTTTCTAAGGCATATTGCCCAGCAGCAGCTAACATACCCGCTTGGCGCATACCGCCGCCAAGCACTTTACGCCAGCGTCTTGCTTTAGCGATTAACTGCTCAGAACCTAATAATAATGTGTCAACTGGCGCACCTAAGCCTTTCGATAAATAAATAGAGACTGAATCAAAATGTTTGGTGATTTCTTTAATGTCAAGGTTAAGCTCGGCTGCGACATTAAATGCTCGCGCGCCATCTAAATGCAGTGCTAAGTTATGTTGATCAACAAATTCACGTGCTTTAATTAAATAATCAATACCCAGTACTTTGCCACCTATGGTGTTTTCAAGGCTCAGTAATCGCGTTTTCGCAAAGTGGCTATCATCGGCTTCATTTTCAATAGGCTGTGATTGAATAGAGCCTATAACGGCAGCGCCACCGCCTTCAAACTTTTAGCTATGAGCACTTTGCCAACAAATATACTCATCACCACGCTCACAATGCGCCATTAATGCAAGTAGATTTGTTTGTGTGCCTGAGCTACAAAAAAGTGCATCTTGGACATAGCATAGGCTTCTAATTGGTTAACGCTTTCATCATCGCCGTATACATCATCGCCAACTGGGGCATGATACATAATATCTCGCATTTTATTGCAAGGCTTGGTCACTGTGTCTGAGCGAAAATCTATCATGAGTGGTCCTTATGGTTGTTATATGAATTCTTCACAAATTTGTTCACGGGTTGTTTTATCAAAATAACTCCACGCAATAAAGCGACTGACTTTTTGCCCTTGTGCCATTTCAACTATTTTATAGTCGCAAATAGGGAGCTGTTTTAGTTGTGTTTGTAAAGCAGCAAGGGTCTCTTTTTTAGAAACCAACGAGGTGAACCAGATCACTTGCTCACTGTACTGAGCGCTTTCTTTGATCATGTTAGAAATAAAGGCCAGTTCGCCGCCTTCACACCACAGCTCATTACTTTGTCCGCCAAAGTTGAGGGCGTTACTGGGGGCTTTACCTAAGTTTTTCCATTTACGTTCACTGCCTTTATTGGCTTCTTCTGCACTGGCGTGAAATGGCGGGTTACACATCGTTAAATGATACAAATCTTTCGCATTAACCACCCCTTTAAAAATATGCTCGGGATTTTTTTGTTGTTTAAGCGTTATTTTTAAATCATTAAACTGAGCGAGCTGCTTGGCTATTTTTATTGCTGCTAAATCGATGTCGCTGCCAGTAAAGTGCCATTGGTATTCGCTATTGCCCGTTAGCGGGTAAACTAAGTTAGCGCCAGTGCCTATATCAAGCACTTTAATTTGTCGGCCAGTGGGAATAACCTGCTGATTATCTTCGCTGAGTAAGTCAGCTAAGTAATGAATATAATCTACTCTACCTGGAATAGGTGGGCATAAGTTGTGCTCAGGAATGTCCCAAAAGTTAATGTTGTAATGGCTTTTTAATAGCGCCTGATTTAAGGTTTTTACAGCTAAGTTATTACTAAAATCAATACTTTGATTGCCTGCTGGCGTCGTAATTAAAAAAGCAGTTAACGAAGGGGTTTGCGAGGTAAGCAAATTAAAATCGTAACCATTTTTGTGTTGATTGCGTGGATGTAATTTAGAACGAGTTGATTTTGCTTTCATGAGGCTTTTTTAACAACAGGAATAAAAGCCAATAGTAACAAATACTGACAGAAAAAGTGCATATTTTCCCTTTGGCTTACCAGGTATTACTGGTAGGATGAGTTGTTAACAATTATAAGGAATTCGCTTTGGCAGTTACTCAAGAGTCTGTTTTTATTAAATTAGGTGACCATCAAACACTGCATTTGCGCCGTATCGCCAACCAGAAGCCAAGTGGGCCTGTGGTGCTATTAATTCATGGCGCGGTAGAAAATGGCAAAATATTTTACACTCATAGCAATAAAGGGTTAGCGCCTTTTTTAGCTGAACACGGGTATTGTTGCTACGTAGCTGATTTACGCGGGCGTGGTGAAAGTAAACCAGCTATTTGTAAGCAAGCACGGTATGGACAAACTGAGGCGATTGTTGAAGATATTCCGGCATTTATTAAAAAAATTGAACAGTTAGAGAGTAAAAAACCTGACTTTTTAGTTGCTCATTCTTGGGGTGGGGTGTTGCTTAATAGCGTGTTTGCTCGCTTTCCTGAGCTGATAAACGATGTAAAAGCGTGTGCCTATTTTGGTTCAAAGCGTTCGCTATTTAATAACCACCCTAAAAAGTTATTTCAGGCTAATTTAATTTGGTATTTTATGGCGCCAATATTGGCGAAAAAACACGGTTATTTACCAGCAAAACGCTTAAAGTGGGGCAGTGATGATGAAACTCAAAAGTCGCATTATCAAAGTATGCAGTGGGCTAAGAAAAATCCGTGGATAGACAGTGATGATGGCTTTGATTACGCTAAAACATTAGCAAATCTCACGCTTCCTCCAACGTTACATATTGCGGCAGTAAAAGATAAAGCATTGGCACAGCCTATCGATATTCAAAAGTTTATTGATGAGTCAGGTACTGGGGTGCAAAAAATGCAAATATATGGCCGACGCTTTGGGCACAAAGTAGATTACGACCATATTAATATGCTTACCCATCCACAGGCACGCCAAGAACAGTTTATGGATGTGCTTAATTGGTTTGAGGCAACGAGAGCAGACTAAGTAAAGGGGCTTCATAACGCTGCCATTTATCAAGGCTTTTGTTATTTACAGGCTGCCTAATCGCATGTTTACTGAGCGTTGTAACGGCGCTTTTATTTTTGTAAAAGTCTAGACAAGTCTGTTCAAATTCACAGCCAGTAAAACTCAATAGTGCGGTTAATTGATCTTTAGGGTTTTCAATTAACTGCTCATAACTTAAATTATAAATAGCTAAGCGGTTAAATTGCTGCCAATGGCTCATCAATTTTTCATAAAGCTGATGGTACAAAGTAAATTCATTTAAATCACAAAAATAGGGTTCGTTTTCAGCAAAGTAATTAGTAAACACTGAAAATGCGGTTGCATGAAAGTTTCGACTCAGGTTAATAAACTTAGCATCTGGGAATAAAATATAAATTAACCCTAAGTTTTGGTAATTGCTAGGCAGTTTATTGATCACAAATGCGCAATTGCTCCCAGAAGAACTTAAGGTATCTAAATACATGGCTCTGGCTTGGTTAATTAAAGGCGTTGTTAGCTTAGTTAAGCATTGAGGGTAGCGTAACCCTTTTTTTTGTTCTAAAAAAGCGACTATCTTATTACTAATACTGGTGTCTTCTCCAAGCGTTGCCCATTGACTGTGTCCTGCTAACATCTGCTCCAGTAAGGTTGAGCCGCTTCGTGGCATACCAATAATAAACACGGGCGTAACAGGATACTGCTTATTTAGGTTTGCAAAATTGAGCACACTTTCATTATTATATTCAATAAGTTGATCATAAAACCCAATTAAATCTTCAGTTTTAAATTCACTGAGTTTGTGTTGTTGCTGATTGGCAATCACAAAATAGTTAAACGCTTGATCAGTATCGTCTAACTTGTCGTAACTTTTAGCTAAAGCATAGTAGCAGACCATTTTTAAGCGTAGGTTATTTGTTTGAGTTAAAAAATGGTGTAATTGAACGATGTAATTATTTGCTTTATTAAAACGTCCTAATTGTACCAATTCAAATAAAACATAAGCCGTAACCGGTGCTATTCCAAGCTTTAATGCTTCCTCAAGCGTTGACTGTGCTTTATCGAGCTCGCCAAAGGTTAAATAGTGCTGAGCTAAATAATAATGGGTATCTGGGTTGTCTGCGGCAATACTGGTTGCGTACTCGAGTACTTTTTGCGCATTTTCAGGGGAGTTAACCGCATTAAATGCATCACTTAGTGCATACAAAGGTTCTAGTAAATAAGGGAGGTGCTGACACGCTCGTTGTAGTATATAGACAGCGGCATCAAATTGTTCTAAACGCAGCGCCACCTTACCTAGGCCAAACAGAGCATCACCATTATCAGGTTCTGCTTGTAAAAGCGTTTTGTAATGAAACTCAGCTTCTCTAAGCTTGTTTTGTGCTAATAAATGATCCGCTTTTTTTAGTAACATAATCCAAACAATATTCTTTTTATTAACTATAACCCTAAAACAGCAAAATAAGCGAGAGTAAGATTATTATTTGAGGCCAATAAAAAGGCGAAATGCACCAAACATTTCGCCTTTGAGTATCATTAACACATGTTAGAAAGTATAGGTTGCTTTAGCGTAGTAAAAGCCACCATTAATTCCGTATGGAGATGTTTCAAAAGCTTAATAAACTAAGCGCACCTCCTGTGAGTCCTCGAAATAGACTATAGATAAAAAACTAAAGAGGGTAATAGGTGATTAATCACTACTTAACAAGTTGAAACAAATGATTTATCTAAAAATAATGCATAGTTAATCATAAGTAGGGCAGGGAAAGGGGGAAAAAGCAGGCATTGATATATAGTTATTAACTAAATAAGCTATTTTAGCTACTTTCTATTATTGAATTAAACTGACTTGCTATTGATATTTTCACCATGATGTTTTTTCCACTGTGCAAGTTTTTCTTTGTACTCATCCCATACACATGGACAGCAACTACCGCCGCCGCAGCACTCATCAGATTTTGGCCTTTCGGGTTTAGTGTTGGGTATGTTTTTTTGCATGTTTTTAATTAAAACTGAGGAAAATGAACATTAAGAATAAATGATTGAATAAAGCGTGTAAATTATTCTTTGTGAACTGAAAGCGCTGTGTGAGAATACAGGCTATGCGATTATATAAAGTTATCCATCGTGCGCCCTGGCGGGTTGCTAAAATAAGTAAAAAGCGACAACAACTACGCTTTCGTCGTGCTATGGTCGCGCTTAAAATTGCGCTTGCCCAAGAAAGGCAAGAAACCAAAGAAATGCTAATAATTTATAGGCGTTATACCCAAGGGCAAACAAATAAAGCAGAACTAAAACGCGCCAACGAGCAGTTTGTTGATATATTAAAAGGACTAGGTCTAGGCGTTTTTGCGTTATTACCGTTTGCACCATTAACTATTCCACTGGTTGTTAAACTAGGTCAGTTAGTAGGGGTTGATGTATTGCCGAGTTCTTTTAGTATGAATAAGCCGATTAAAGAAATTGATCAAGAAATTGCTCAACAAAACCAAGAGCAAGACTCAACGCCCTCAAAGAAGAAGTAAGCTAGCAGAACATAATTAGCTATACCTTTTAATAGTGCTTATTGTTATGCTAAGGCATCATTTTCTATTATGTGAGTCATTTAATGAGTGCTTTACTTCGTCATACCTCTTCAGGAATTCCTCTATCATTTATCGTTAAAAACGAACTAACCGATTGGCTTACGCAGCAACCGAGTTTTGTACAGCGCTGGCTAGCAAACACAGATTTTGAAAAATCAGGACTCGCACTAGTACCAAATCCAGAAACGGGTGAGCTAAGTCAGGTATTTTGTGTAATGCAAAGCGCTGATGATTTTTGGGCTGCTGGCGAGCTTGCCAGTAAATTACCTGCGGGTTGTTATCAAATTCAAGGTGATGAGTCTTTAGTTGCTCAACTTGCTTTAGGCTTTGTGTTAGGTGGTTATGAGTTCAGTGAGTATAAACAAAAAGCCACAGCAAAAGCTCAGCTTGGCATTGCCGATAAAACATTATATGAACAAGTAAAACAACAAGCGGATGCCATTAATTTAGCACGCGATTTAGTTAATACCCCAGCTGCCGATATGATGCCGCAGCACTTATCACAAGTCATGAGTGACCTAGCAGATACATTCGACGGTGAATTTTCGCAGTGGATAGGTGATGAGTTATTAGAGCAAAATTACCCAACTATTCATATGGTAGGGCGCGCGAGTGAAAATAAACCACGATTACTTGACTTGAAATGGGGGGCAGTCGATGCGCCACAAATTACGTTAGTCGGTAAAGGCGTGTGTTTTGATTCCGGTGGACTTGATTTAAAGCCCAGTTCAGGCATGCGCAACATGAAAAAAGACATGGGTGGGGCCGCGCATGTTATTGCCCTGGCTCAGCTAATTATGGCCGCTAACTTACCAATACGCCTCCGTGTTTTAGTGCCTGCGGTTGAAAATGCTGTTTCGCGTAATGCATTTCGCCCTGGCGATGTAGTAAAAACCCGTAAAGGTATTATGGTCGAAATAGACAATACCGATGCAGAAGGGCGATTAGTTCTGTGTGATGCTTTAAGCGAAGCACAAAACGATGATCCTGAATTAATCATAGATTTTGCTACATTAACCGGTGCGTGCCGCGTTGCTTTAGGTACAGAGCTACCAGGTTTTTTCTCAACGGATCGCGCTGTAGCAAATGCCATTATGGACTCGGGCATGCAAGTTAACGACCCTGTTTGGCAATTGCCGTTATTCGAGCAATACAAACCATTTTTGAAAAGCGATGTGGCTGATATGGCTAACTGTGCAAGTACGCCATTTGGTGGCGCAATAACCGCTGCGCTTTATTTGAAAGAGTTTGTAGAGCCAAATACACCATGGGTTCACTTTGACGTAATGGCATGGAATTTACGTGCATTACCTGGGCGTCCAGCTGGAGGTGAGGCACTGGGTATTCGTGCAGTATTTACTTACCTACAAAATCGATTTAACTAAATTAAATATACCTTGAGTTATTAGATGTTAAAGTGCATATAACTCAAGGGGTAAGCCATCTGGATCGGCAAAAAAGGTGAATTTTTTGCCGGTTATTTCATCTTCTCTAATATTTTCGACGATGACATTGTGTGACTCTAAATAATGTTTAGCAGTATTAATACACCTAACTTTAAATGCTAAATGTCTAAGTCCTTGAGCTTCGGGGTAGCTTGGTCTACTTGGCGCATCATTAAACGAAAATAATTCTAACTGACTTCCATCAGGTAAAGCTAAATCGAGTTTGTAAGACTGACGCTGTGCACGATAATGCTCATTAATAATCGTGAGTTTTAATATTTCACTATAAAAATGTTTAGAGCGTGGATAGTTGCTACAAATGATGGCTACATGATGAATGCCTAGTAGTTGCATATATTTTCCTTAAAAAGCAAAAAGCGCACTAAAAGCAGTGCGCTGTTTATCAATACATGTGCATGGTTGTATATTAGCTTTTAGCTAGGCTCTGCGTCTTTACACGCTTTTACAGCCGGTGCAACAAGCTCTAAACCCGTTTTATTACACGGTGGAAGCTCAGCATCACTAAGTGCAATAGGCGTTACTCGCTCGCCCCATTTTATATAGCTTGCCGCCCAAGTAAGGCCAGCTCCAAATGCCGCCGACATAATATTTGCATGCGGTTTAATTAAGCCTTGCTCAACGGCTTCACACAATGCAATTGCAATGGTGGCAGCAGAGGTGTTGCCATATTCACCAATATTGACCATTACTTTTTCGTCATCCACTTTTAAGCGATTTTGAATAGCTTGAATAATGCGTAGATTGGCTTGATGCGGAACTAGTACATCGATATCGTCTAACTTAAGATTGGCTTGTTCAAGCACGTCGTCACAGGCTTCACTCATGCCTTTAACGGCACGTTTAAATATTTCACGGCCTTCAAATAAAAGGTCTGATGGACCAATTGGCTCATATTTATTTAAATCACTGCCAAAATTAGTAATGTGTAAAATATCACGATCTTCGCTGTCACAACCGGTTTTAGTCCCTAATAAGCCTGCAGGTGTTTCTGCTGCTTCAAGCACAACGGCACCGGCACCATCACCAAATAATACTGCGCTGTCGCGTCGTGCCCAGTTTACATACCACGTCATGCGCTCAGCCGCGATAACGACGGCTTTTTTGATCATGCCAGCTTGAATTTGCGCTGTCGCAGCTTGTAAAGCATATAAGAAACCAGAACATGCCGCGTTGGTGTCCATGGCTGCAGCGCCTGTGGCACCAATATTTTTTTGTACTAATGAGGCGGTGTTTGCAACTACTGTTGAGGGGGTGCACGTTGCTAAAATAACTAAATCGATATCTTTTGCATCTACGCCAGCACAAGCAATGGCATGTTTTGCAGCCACACTAGCAAGTTCAGCAGTACTTACATGGCTAACTCTTCGTGCCTTGATACCTGTGCGTGTGGTGATCCACTCATCGGTTGTATCTACAATTTCGCTTATTTCGTCGTTGCTGATGCTTGCTGGTGGAATGCATTTACCCCAACCAGTGATATGTGCGTAAGGCATAGTGTGTTCTCTTAAAAGTGGTATGACGTGTTCGTCTAATGAGGACGTTATATCAAAAATTAGTTGTTAACACTAGTTTATAGCATGGTTTGCTTAGTAATTACTGCTATTTTACGGACTATTTGCTGCATTTTTGCTTAAAGGTAATTGACTTGTTTTTATTGTGTTAATTAAAAGCTTTTAATGATTGTGCCTGTTTTACACAATAGCTCATAGGCTTTCTAAGCTTAATAGAATACAAATACTTTGTTGACCATATATGCTTGAGTGCGGCTGAGTGAGCAGCTAATATGAGGCGCTTATTATGAAATCATTACTTAAAAAGCATTATTTATAATGGATAACAAAGCAATGTATATTCAATCAGGTGAATCTTATTGTGTTAATTAAAACCGATCCTGCTATTAGCCGGTTATTAATGCTGCGCAGTGGCGCCATTGCTGTGCAGCTTATTGCAGTGTTAAGCGTTTATTTTTTATTAGAGCATCAAATTGCGCTCATGCCGTTGCTAGCCGTTATTACGCTTGAGGCGGTTTTTCAGTTAGCAAGTATCTTTGCTTATAGAAATGTTAGCCAAGCAAAGCCTGTTGGCATGCTGATGCAACTGACCGCTGACGTACTTTTTTTAACTATTTTGTTGTCTTTAAGTGGCGGTGCAACTAACGCATTTGTGTCGTTATTATTGTTACCTATTATGATAGCGGCAATTACATTGAGCGCTCGTGGGCTTGCCTATATTGCTGTGCTGGCTATCGCTGCCTACAGCATGCTACTGATTAAAATGCCAGAGCATAGCATGCACCAAATGAACATGAGTGGCCACTTTATTGGCATGTGGGTTAATTTTGTTATCAGTGCCTGCGTGATTGCGTTGGTTATTGGTGCAATGAACCGTGCTTTACAACAACGTGAGCGCACTATTGCTAAAGTTAGAGAGAAACAGTTGCGTAGTGAACAACTGGTTACTCTCGATGGCGCAGCGGCGCAAATTACTCATCAATTAGCAACGCCTATTGCTAATTTACAATTATTGTTTGAAGAGCTTGTAGAAGAGCATCCCAACAATGAAATTATTCAGCAAATGCAATCACCCTTGCTGCAATGCCGCACTCAGCTTAATGATTTTAGAAAGCTCTCTATGCAGCTACGAGATAAAAACACGCAAATACCTATAAAAGCAGAGCAGCTGCAAAATCAAATTCATGATACGTTGCTATTACAATACCCTAATCAACAAATAAACTGGCTTAATGAGGCGCCTAAAGCCACATTAAAAAGTGATGCCATGCTGCTACCTGCTATTTTAAACTTATTACAAAATGCAGCACTTGCTAACGAAAAAAAAGGCCAAATGCAATTAGAGTTGAGTTGGCAACAGCCAGATGCGCAAAGTATTGCGTTAATTATTCGGGATTTTGGCGCTGGTTTTTTATCCTCCGAGTTAGCGGAGTTAGGCGGGCAGCTCATGCCCAGCGAGCAAGGCATGGGAATAGCGGTTATGCTATCAAATGTCACGTTTGAGCGTTTAAATGGTTCGTTAACTGTTTATAATCACCCCGATGGTGGAGCGGTGGCCAAGATACAAATGCCACTATTAATAACCGAGTCGGCGCTATGAAGTTGCTAATTATTGAAGATGACATTAACCTTGCTACCACTTTGGTAAGGCGCTTAACAAAACACAGCTTTAACTGTGAGGTTGCACATAACCAAACAGAGGCCTTACTTAGGGCTCGCCAGCAGCAACCTGATTGTATTTTATTAGATATGAAGTTAGCAGATGAAAATGGGCTGGCGCTTATTGCACCGCTGCGACACTTGTTACCCAAGGCGCATATTGTATTGCTTACCGGCTTTGCAAGTATAGCTACAGCCGTAGAGGCGATGCGCTTGGGCGCTAATGACTATTTAACTAAGCCTGTCGATATGGCAAGCTTATTAAAAGCGCTAAAAGTAGAGCCGGTATCGACAGTAACCGAAATTCCTGAAGAGATTATGTCACCCGAGCGTTTAGAGTGGGAGCATATTCAACATGTATTACACAGTAACAACGGTAATGTATCAATGACTGCAAGGCAGCTTAATATGCATAGACGCACTTTGCAGCGCAAGCTACAAAAAAAACCTGTGCAGCAATAAGCCCTCACTTGAGCAAGCAATTAATGACCCATACCGCCGCGCTAATAAAAAGCCAAAAAATTATACTGTTCGATGCCCAGTGCAAGCTTTGTAGTGCGTGGTGTAATTTTATTATTGCTCAAGACCCTCAGGCCATGTTTAAACTGTGCAGTGTACAATCGCCAAAAGGGCAGCAAATATTAATGCACTTTGGCTATTCGACAACTGATTTTGCCTCTATGGTTTACATTGAAAACGCTCAAGCATTTATACAAAGCCATGCATTTTTTGAGGTGATTAAACAGCTAGGCTATCCGTGGAAACTTAGTGGTATATTTAGTGTGTTGCCAAATCGTTTTAATAATTGGCTTTATGATAAAATTGCATCAAATCGATATACCTTATTTGGTAAATATCACTATTGCAGGATCCCTTCAAAGCAAGACCAAGCCCACTATTTATAAGTGCTTTAATAGATGCCTGAATGTGTTGGCTGTGATAAAATCGCGGCGTTTAAATTTAAGCATTAAAAAGGCACTTACATGGCAAATACGGCGCACGCACTGCATATTTTAGTAAAACATAAAGAGATTGCAGAAGACATCATCAAGCAATTAGGCAAAGGCGCAAAGTTTCAAACTTTAGCTAAAAAGTATTCGTCATGCCCATCGGGTAAAAAAGGCGGTGATTTAGGTGAGTTTAGACGAGGTCAAATGGTTCCACAGTTTGATAAGGTGGCCTTTAGTGGTGCAATTTTAGAACCGCATTTAGTAAAAACGAAATTTGGTTGGCATGTTATTAAGGTACTTTATCGCACATAAACTAACGCAATTTTAAGTTGCCGCTATACTTATTATTTGTTCAGTTTGTTACATGCTAAAGCAACTTGGAATAACTATGAAGCTTATTATTTTATGCTGCAGTTTGATTTTAATGGCAGTGGCATTTTTTGCCAGTAGCACTGAGCAAACGCTCACCCTTAAGCTCGGTAAACCAAGCACGCAAGACATACCAAAAAACCACTATATTTTAACGTTATTAGAAAAGAGCTTTGCAGAGGTTAATGTAAAGCTCAATATTGCCTACAGCATTGAGCCAATGAATACTAAAAGGATTTTGCAAGAGCTCAAACGTAACGGTGATGTTGATTTAGCTTGGTTAACTATGCCAAGCGCCCTTGCAGAGCAAAGAAATTTAATACACACAAGTTATCCTATTTACAATGGGCTGCATTCAAAGCGCTTGCTCATGGTTAAACAAAGTCGGTTAAAAGAATTTTCTGATATCAAAACCTTGGCACAGCTAAAACCATTTATTGCGTTGCAAAAACAAAGTTGGTCAGACTTTTATGTTTTAAAAAACAATGGCCTAACAGTTAATGGTGATTTGAGTTATCAAGGAATGTTAAAAGCGTTAGACGAGGAGCTTGGCGATTATTTTCCGCGTTCAGTTACAGCAATAAAAGCCGAGATACGTAAACATCCTCAGTATAACTTTGTTATTGAGCCACATATTATGCTGCAATACGATAATTACTATTATTTTTACGCAAACGAAAATAACAAAGCAATCATTGAGTTATTAGAGCAAGGCTTAACAAAGTTAGCAGATAGCGGTGAGTTGAACGCGCTTTATGAGCGCTATTATCATGATGTTGAGGACGGGCTTAATTTAAACAACAGACAGGTGTTTAACTTAAAAAATTAATAATGTTAGGCCGCAAAATGCAGCCTAACCCGAAAAATTATTGCTCCTGGTTGGCTTCTTCTTCACTTATTTGCTTAAGTGCTTGAATAAACGATTCACTCGGTTGCCCACCGGTAAGCGCGTACTTATCATTTATAATGAAAGTAGGTACTGAGGTTATTCCCATTTGTTTAAAGTTATTTTGCTCTTGGCGTACCGCTTGTACGTATTTATCTGAGTGTAAAATTTCTCTGGCAGTGTCTTTGTTAAGGCCTACTTTTTCTACCACATCCAGTAATGCATCTTCTTGATTTAAATATTTTAAATCGGTGAAGTGTGCCTCAAAAAACGCCAGTTTTAACTCAGTTTGCTTACCTTCTTCACGAGCCCACATTAGCAAGCGATGTAAATCAAAGCTGTTGATCATGATGCGTTTACCGTCAAAATTAAAGGTAAAGCCAGCTCGTTCACCCGCATCCGCCATGTTTTGACGATTTCGTGCGCTTTCTTCTTCGGTTAAGCTGTATTTTTGCTGCAAGTGCTCGTTTAAGTCTTGCCCTTCAAGTGGCATATCCGGATTAAGCTCAAAAGGGTGCCATGTAATATCCGCACTCATTTCGTCTTTTAATTCTGCCAATGCGGCTTCTAAGTTTTTATACCCAATAATACACCATGGGCACATTACATCTGAGACGATATCTATTTTTAAGTTTTTCATAAGGATCTTTGAAGGGTTGCTTTTTAATAACAATGGATATTGGGATGAAGTTTAGTTTATCAATCATTGAACATAAAAAGAGCAGCGAAAGTGCTGCTCTTTTATTGAATGTTTTCAGGTTAGCTGTTTAAACCAAATGGGTCGTCAATGCTGTGGCTTGGCTGGGTAAACCAACGCGGTCCGTCATCTGTCATATAGAAGTGATCTTCTAATCTCACACCAAACTCATCTGGAATAACCAGCATTGGCTCGTTACTAAAACACATGCCTGTGGCAAGCGGGGTTTTATCGCCGCCCACTAAGTATGGCCATTCATGAATGTCTAAGCCAATACCATGGCCTGTGCGGTGTGGGCAACCTGGCGTTTGGTATTCAGGGCCTAAGCCTTGAGCTGCTAAGTAACTACGGGCTGCTTCGTCAACCGATTCACAGGTTTTGCCAATGGCGGCTTGATTGAAAGCTGCTAACTGAGCTGCTTTTTCAAAATCCCAAAATAGGCGCTGGCGACTGGTTGCTTCACCAAATACGTAGGTACGCGTGATATCAGACAAGTAATCGTGTACTTTGCATCCGGTATCAATAAGGACCATGTCGCCTTTTTTCAAAATTTGTGGATCTTTTACACCATGAGGGAATGAGGTAGCAAGGCCAAACAATACAATACAGAAGTAATTTCCCGGAGCACCTACTTTTTGATGCGCTTTTTTTATAAATTCTTCGACTTCTACTGTACTAATTCCTTCATAAAGCATGCTCGCCGTAGCCTGATGAACCGCTAAAGTCATATCCATGGCACATTGCATTAATGCTAATTCATTGGCTGATTTATGCATTCTACAATGTGCGGTTACAGGTTGTGCGTTAACTAGTTTTAACCCTGAACTGGCTTTATTGATACCATCAAAAATAAAAAACTGTGCGCTTTCATCAATGCCCACGGTAGCGGTGTCACTAATATTCAGTTGTTTAAGCACTTTAACGAATAGCTCAAACGGGTTCTCGTGTTCTTGCCAGCCGTGTATTGGGCCATCAATGACTTTAAAGCCATTTAAAGAGCCAATTTCAAAATGGGGGGCAATGTATTGCACCTCACCCATGGCGGGTAAAATAGCGCCGACTAGTCGTTCACTGGCGTACCATTTCATACCGGTAAAATATGTTAAGTTAGTACCTGCATTTAAATATATCGCATCAATATTATTAGCTTGCATATAAGCTTGCGCTTTGGCCATACGCACTAAATACTCATCGGCCTGAATTGGCGTTACTGAGTGGGTCATATTGCTTAAACTAGCAAGTGCTTGTTCGGGTGTGTGTGTACCAATACCAACTGTGGTCATATATTTCTCCTACAAAATTTTGCATAGTGTGTAGGCTAAATGCGTTCAATTCAAACTAATTGCGATTAGTGAACAAGGGATTGAACAAATAGAGGAAGTTATCAAGTCCCTCATTCCCAAGGACTTGATAACCTTGGGCTATTTTTTCGCGTAGGGTAAACGATTGAGCTTATTCGCCGTGTGGTAGCTATCTAATCCGGTTACTGCAACGGTATCGATGGCTTGTAAGTCTAAAAAGCCATCACTTTGGAGTGCTGATTTATCTACATAAACATCCATTATTTCGCCAATAACCAGCTCAGTGCTATTAACAGCTAAGTGCTGATTCTCTACAAATTTTACTGCGTATTTTAGTCGGCTTTGTGCAACAAAAGGCGCTTTAAAGTCGTTTAAGTACTCTGTTTTGAGACCGGTTGCATTAAACTCAGACTCATCTTTAGCGTAACGTGCCGATGTTTGGTGTGCCTGCTGGTAAATATCACTATTTACTTGGTTAATAGTATAAACGCCTGTTTCTATAATATTTTCGAATGTATGCCTTGGTACGCTGTGCGGGCGCATTATCATGCCCACTAGAGGTGGGTGAGCGCCTAAATGAATAACTGAACTGACAATGGCTAGATTGGTATTACCTTGTAAGTCTTGTGTGCCAATTAAGTTTGCACTTTTAAACCCTGAAAGTGAATTGATAAAGTGTGTACGGGTATGTTTTTCAAGTGCGGCTATGCGGTCTTTCGAAAAATGCATGTGTTTGTTCCTTACCATTTTATGGTGTTTCCTTGCCAATCTAGGTAGGCAGGTTCGCCGTTGAGTTCTAGCTGTGGGTTTTCGTAAGTAAATTTAAATAATTGCTGAGCAACAAAGTCAGGGGTAAACAGTTTACCTGCGGGCACATTTTTTTGAAATGGCTTAGAGAGCTGTGTATCTGTAGTACCTGGGTGAAATAAAACAAGTTTGGTATTTTTAGCGCGACGAGCAAGTTCAATGGCGGCTGTTTTAAATAGCATGTTCAGCGCAGACTTGGATGCGCGATAGGTATACCAGCCACCCAATTTATTGTCGTTAATACTGCCTACACGAGCGCTTAAAGCAGTAATTGTGCAATGAGTTTTGTGATTAAGCAGTGGCACTATACTTTGTAAGCACAGCAGGGGGACAAGTGAATTAGAGTGCAAAAGCTGCATAAAATAATCACTGTTAATTTCTTCGAGCTTTTTTTCTGGCATGTGCTGGTCGTTTTGTAATTGACCATTAAATATTATTACCTGAGCAAGCTCAATTTGTTGTAACTTTAACGACTGGGTTAGCTCATTTAGGCTTTGCGCCGAGTAGTCGCTGTGGAAATAGGTTACCCTGTCATCATTATGCTCAATATTCGATGAGCTGACACAAATTATATTAAATTGTGCTGCTTGCTGATTTAAATGACTTACGTAGGATTGTGCAATGGCGCTACTGGCGCCAAATAAAATCACTGTTTTCATTTTTCACCTTTAGATTTAATATTGCATTGACCATTACTACACTGCGCATTGGGCATTAAAAAACGGCTTATATGATGGCGGTATTTTGCAAAAAAAGTGTAAGCATGATCGGCAAAAAAGCGAATTACGGGCAAACGAATTATTTTAAGCCAACGGTATTTGCCAACGGTGCGCCAAGCTTGATAAGTGACGTCTAAGCCGTAAATCATCTGCCCCTTATCAGTTTGGGCGTGCAATAAATCCATGGCATTTTGTTTATCGATTGCAGGAAAACGTTCACTAAAATCATCCGCATTTAAATCTTCTAGTGTAATTTTATGATCAACATCGGCACGTTTTAAATGTTGCATTTCTGCATTGCACAGTGGGCAATTGCCATCGTAAAAAATGATCATGTTATCGCTTTGTGTTTATTTTACATATGCTTTTTTACGACAAGACAATGCAAATGGATCTATTAAATATTCCCTCTTAGTGATATTAATAGGTCTCCAAGAAACGAAGGAGAGCTAGAAATGAGTGAACAATATGCCGCCTTGCGAGGTAATGTAAATCTACTTGGTCAATTATTAGGACAAACTATTAAAGATGCCCAAGGCCAAGAGATTTTAGATAAAGTAGAAGAAATTCGGGCTTTATCAAAATCATCTCGCAGTGGCAATGAAGCCGATCGCCAAGCGTTAATTGATGTACTCCATGCGCTTAGTGATGAGGAGCTTTTACCGGTTGCCCGTTCATTTAATCATTTTTTAAACTTAGCTAATGTTGCAGAGCAGTTTCATACCGTATCACGTTTTAATGATGTTGGTTTTTGCCAACTAAATCCTCTCACTCAAACATTAAAAACGTTAGCAGCAAAGGCCGAACAAGGTCAGCTTAATCATAATCATTTAGCCGACACACTCTCAAAACTCCACATAAACTTAGTACTAACCGCTCACCCAACCGAAGTGACTCGCCGTACTATTATTAACAAACATGTTGAACTAAGCGATTGTTTAGCGTCGCTTGAGCGAACCGACAACCTTGCGCAAGAGCGCGAAGCGATATTAAATCGAATTGCGCAGCTTATTAGCCAAGCTTGGCATACTGACGATATTCGTCGTTCTCGTCCAAGCCCTGTTGATGAAGCTAAATGGGGCTATGCGGTAATTGAAAATAGCTTATGGGATGCCGTGCCACGTTTTTTACGTGAGTTTAGCCAGTATGTTAAACAGCATTTGAGCCTTGAGCTACCAGCCAATTACAGCCCGATAGAGTTTACGTCGTGGATGGGGGGAGATCGGGATGGTAACCCGTTTGTAACCGCTGAGGTGACTAAGCAAGTACTCGATCATGGCCGTTGGATGGCGCTGGATTTATACCAGCGTGATTTAGAAACTTTGTGTGCTGAACTTTCAATGTCTGATGCCAGTGATGAGCTCATTAAACTGGCAGGGCAAGAGTTTGAACCTTATCGAGCCGTGCTCAAAGAGCTTAAAAACCAAGTGGCTGAAACAGTGATGTACTTAAGCGCTAAAATTAAAAACAAGCGTACAGAATCACAAGATTTAATAACTGATATTAACCAAATTAGGCACCCAATTGAGGTGTGTTATCGCTCATTGTTAAAATGCAATATGCAAGTGGTTGCTGATGGCTTGCTATTAGATGTGATCCATCGTGTAAATAGCTTTGGTTTGCGCTTGGCAAAACTGGATGTACGACAGGATTCGTCAAGACACAGCGATGTGTTTTCTGAATTAACTCGTCATTTAGGTATTGGCGATTATAATCAATGGGAAGAGCAAGACAAACAAGCTTTTTTACTGACAGAGCTCAATTCACGTCGTCCGCTAATTCCTAGGCATTGGCAACCAAGTCCAGAAGTGCAAGAGGTGCTCGACACCTTTGATGTTATTGCGCAACAAGATGAAAAAACCTTTGGTTTATACATTATCTCTATGGCACGAACTGCCTCTGATATATTAGCAGTGCAGCTATTACTTAAAGAGTCTGGCTGTGGTTTTGAACTGCCTGTGGCGCCTTTATTCGAAACCTTGGATGATTTAAACGATGGCCACAACGTCATCACTACACTTTTAAATAACGAGTGGTACCGTGGACACATTAAAAACACCCAAAATGTAATGATTGGCTATTCAGACTCAGCCAAAGATGCAGGCATGATGGCTGCTGGTTGGGCACAATATGAGGCAATGGATAAGCTCGTACAACTAGCGGATGAACGCGGTATTGAGCTTATTTTATTCCATGGCCGTGGGGGTACGGTTGGCCGTGGTGGTGCGCCTGCTGCACAAGCATTGCATTCTCAGCCGCCGGGGTCGTTAAAAGGCGGGCTTAGGGTAACAGAGCAAGGTGAAATGATCCGCTTTAAATTTGGCCTGCCTAATGTGGCATTACAAAGCTTAAATATTTATGCGGGTGCGGTACTACAAAGTAATTTATTGCCACCACCAGAGCCTAAATCACAGTGGCGCGAAGTAATGGCATTAATTAGCGATGTGTCGTGTGAGCATTACCGTAATGTGGTGCGCCACGATGAAAACTTTGTGCCTTACTTTAGAATGGCGACACCTGAATTGGAACTGTCAAAATTACCTTTAGGCTCAAGGCCTGCAAAACGAAATCCAAATGGAGGGGTTGAGAGCTTACGTGCTATTCCATGGATTTTTGCGTGGAGTCAAAACCGGTTAATGTTACCTGCATGGTTAGGTGCATTGAGCGGGCTTAAAGCCGCGCTTGAAAAATACGGTATAGAAACCTTAAGTGAAATGAGCTTGCAATGGCCATTTTTTAGGGCGCGTTTAGAAATGCTAGAAATGGTATTTAGTAAAGCGGATAGCTGGTTGAGTGAGCATTACGATAATGCGCTGGTGGAAGAGATGTATAAGCCGCTGGGTGTAGCTTTACGTGATGAACTTGGTGAAGCTATAACGTTAGTGCAATCATTAAGCCCACAAAAAAGCTTATTGGCTGATCAGCCTTGGATCAAAGAGTCTATCGGGCTTAGAAATCCATACACCGATCCGCTGAATGTATTACAAGTTGAGTTATTACGTCGTTCTCGTGGCGATGATAAAGGCAATGAAAACGATATAGATAATGCTTTGATGATCACTATGACCGGCATTGCAGCGGGTATGCGTAATACAGGTTAATCCAAAACTAGATTAGTTTTAAAGGGAACACACGACGTGTTCCTTTTTTTTACGTTGAATAGGCTGGTATTTAGTTTGCCAACCTTTTACACTACTTGGCCATTGATCAAATAAAAACTATTATGGCTTCAGCAACTTTTAAAGTGCAACATAATACAGCACTTAGCAATTCACACATTTCATTAAACGTAGCGCAAACGCAAGCTCTACGCAGTCAATTAAAAACTCAACGCGGTATTTTATACCCAAACGATATTTCAGCGCTTTGCACCGAGCTTAATGTTAGTGAAGATATTTTATTACAAGGCTTAGTGCCTATGGCTTCAGAGTTTTCGGTTGCACCTATTTCCAAATTTCATGTCGGCGCAATTGTAAAAGGGCTCGATTCACAAGGAAACACCATTTTTTATTTTGGCGCTAACGCTGAGTTTGACCATCAAGCACTTAGTTTAGTGGTGCACGGTGAGCAATCTGCCATTAATAATGCCTGGTTAAATGGCGGTAAAAAAATTCTTAAAATAGCGATTAGTGATGTCCCATGTGGGTACTGTCGTCAATTTATGAATGAACTCGCTGATGCGAAAGAGCTTGATATTTTACTGCCAGCACAAAACTTTAAATTGGCAGAGTTATTACCTCACTCATTTGGACCAACCGATTTAGGCAATGAGCACAGCTTATTTAACCCAGCAAAGCAAACTAATTGTTTTGAAAACGAACAACTTGATGAAAAGCTGATGAGTTATGCTTTAGCGGCTTATGTGCCGTACAGCCAAAATTACAGTGCAGTAAAAATAAGTACGTTTGAAAACGGTGATTTTTATGGCAGCTATGCAGAAAATGCAGCGTACAGCCCGAGTTTATCGCCATTACAAAGTGCTGTGAGTCAGTTGTTTTTAGCAGGACTGAGCTTTGATAAGCAAACAGTAAAATCAGTTACGTTATTAGAAACGGCTGGTCATGAAAACCAATCTGGGGTGGCAAAAGCCGTGTTAGCAAGCTTTACTGGCTTGCCAACACTTGAGGTTATTAGCGCAACATTAGCCAAGTAACACTTTAGCGGCTTCAAGTACCACGGCAACCGATTTTTTCTCAATCTCGCCGTGGTCTACGTTAGGAATTTCTTGACGTGTTCTATTTACTAATACACCGGCAACACAGGCTGCTTGTAGGCCAAGAGCGGCACACATAGTAAATAAAGTAGCCGATTCCATTTCGTAGTTCATCACGCCTAGTTTTTGCCATTCTTCACAGCTACCCTGTAATGACTTAGGAACATAACCAGAATGCGTATCGTAACGCTCTTGTCCTGGGTAGAAGGTATCGCTTGAAGCGGTGATACCGATATGAAAATCGATGTTTAGGTTTTCACAGGCTTTTACCATCGCTTGAGTGGCAAAAAAATCAGAAACAGCAGGGTAGCACAGTGGTGCAAAATGCTGACTCGCGCCATCCAAACGAACTGAGGCTTGGCTAATTAAAATATCGCCTTCGTTAATGTGCGGCTGAATCGCGCCTGTTGTGCCAATGCGAAGAAAGCTACGTACGCCAAGTTGAGCCAGTTCTTCAACCGCAATTGACGTTGAAGGGCCGCCGATACCGGTTGAACATACAACCACTGAGTGGCCGTTTAATTGGCCTAAATAAATGTGAAACTCACGGGTTTGAGCAAGGCAGGTTGGATTATCTAAGAACTGTGAAATGCGTGCTGCACGATCTGGATCCCCTGGAACAATAGCCAGTTTTGCACCTTTTAAATCATCAATACACAGTCCTAAGTGAAATACCTTTTCCATAACTAAGCCTTTTTAATAAGAGTTGTTGTCAATTTAGCATGATTACGAGAAACCTAAATGAAGTACAGGACGGATGTCCGTATTGATTTATTCATCAACTCTGAATATTCAATCAATGGCTAAAATTACTAACAAAATGAGCCAGTTGACTTGTTTGCTCAGACACTATATTCATACCTCAGAGCAAACCAGTAGCTAGCTAAAAGAGTTGTTAGCTAAATTTTAAATTGTTTATATTCATAAGGTTAGTTAGTAGGTTTTGTATTGTTTTACCGCTGACCTAACCTCGCAGAACACAACGTTCAGTGATTTTTATAACCACATACAATTAATTTTTAATTTATTCAGCGTTCGTCGTTTTGCATAACTACTCAATAATAGACAAGATATTCAGATTGAAAAAGGGTTTACAATGAGCACACAATTTCAAGCATTTAAAAATAAAGTTGAACACTGTTTATGTGCACCTGGCGATGGTGTATTCACGGTTAATACGGCAAAAGAACGCAAAGCAGCACTCAGAAATAAATTATATGGTCAAACTGAAAATGTCGATGTTTTATGGCGTGACTCGCTAAATGAATTACCTAACTCACCCCACAAAGCGGTTATGCTGGGGATTAGCTCTGATTGTGGTGGTGGTATTTTACGCGGTGCTAACTGGGGGCCTTTGTTTTTACGTTCAGCTCTAATTGACCAGCAAACACAGTGTCGTTCATTTGACTTAGGTGATGTGCGCGTAATACCGCATTTATTACACGATAAATACTTAAACGAGGCAACAATTACCAATTGCCAAAAAGCGCTTTATGGCAATGATAATAACGATCATTTCGTAAGTCCACTGTCTATTACCGAAGATGTATGTGACAGCTTTTATGCAACATTCCACGATAAAGGAATTTTTGGCATTGGTGGCGATCATTCTATTAGTTACCCGCTGACAAAAGCGTACTTAAAAGCCAAACGCGAGCAAGGTAAACGTACGGCTATTATTCATTTTGACGCCCACACCGACTTACTCGTAGAGCGTTTGGGCATCGATTTATGTTTTGGCTCTTGGTGTACCCATATTTTAGAATTTTTACCCGCGCCACATCATTTAATTCAATTTGGTATTCGCTCAAGTGGTAAGCCTAAATCACATTGGGAAAGTACCTTTGGCGTTAAACAGCACTGGGCTGCTGAAATTATTGAGCGTGGCGCAGCCGCTGTTGCTGCCGATACAATCGCGCAACTAAAGGCTGACAAGGTTGATGAAGTGTATGTAAGCTTTGATATTGACGCACTAGATGCTCAATTTGCTTCAGCAACAGGTACACCTGAAGAAAATGGGTTAACACCACAGCATGCGCTTGATATTCTGTCAGCCATTGCCGATGAGTTTCCAATAACCGGAGCAGATATGATGGAAATCGCGCCGTTTACCGACAGCTCATTAGTGGGTCAATCAAGCTCAGAGACGACGCTTAGAGAAGGCGCTAAAATTTCAGCATTCTTAATTGCAGCAATGAATCGTTAATCCCACAGGCCCAAAATTGGCTATTTGTAATTAATCCGCTATATTAAATTTGCTTTTACCAAAAAAGTAACATCTTAAATTTTATATAGTGGGTTATTGTGACTAAATGGTATTTCGTATTATTGCTCATTGTAAGCCATCATTGTGCGGCTAAACTTACTGTTGTAACAGAGAACTTTGCGCCTGCGCAGTATCTGGACGCGAATAACAATTTAGTAGGTGATGCTGCCGATAAAGTCCGATTGGCGCTTGATAGCGCAGGCATTGATTATTCAATCTCTGTAAGCGATTGGAGTATGGCTTACAATATTGCACTGAGAGATCCCCAAACCTGTATATTTTCTATTTCTCGTTCGCCTGAGCGGGAACATAATTTTATTTGGTTTGCTAAGCTCGCCCAATTTGACACTAATTTTTACTCCCTTAAAAGCAAAGGTATTTCCTTAACTAATTTAGAGCAGGCTAAGCAATACCGTATTGCGGTTTTAAAAGATAACTACAGTCATCATTATCTACTTTCAAAAGGCTTTAAAGAAAACGAAAATTTAATGCTGTTTAGTAGTTTTGATAATATTTTTAAGATAATTCAAACACGAAGTTCGAGTATTGATTTAGTGGTTATACCTGCGCAGCGAATAAACCATGAACAATCTCATTTATTAAATAAATTACAACTCGAATTACTAATGCCAATCAATGCCCATCAAGCCCCTTTATATTTTGCCTGTAATAAAAACCTCCCCGATAACGTAAAGCAACAACTTAGCGTAGCTTTTTCTTCATATGAGTCTAAACTATAAATATTAAGCTTTTGATTTTTATTAGTTATTAATATTATTTAAATATCAATTGCCCTGTCTATAAAAGCGTCTATAATCCAGCTGCTTTTGCTTGTAAAAGCGATTATTTTGGAGTTATAAATGGGTGATTTAATCGGGATTGCGTTATTAATCTTGATGAGTGCGTTATTTGCGATGTCAGAAATTTCGATTGCCGCTTCACGCAAAATTAAGTTAAGAGTAATGGCGGACGAGGGCAATGTTCACGCTTTGGCGGTTTTAAAGCTGCAAGAGCAGCCTGGGGCTTTTTTCGCCATGATCCAAATTACGCTCAATGCGATTGCGATATTAGGCGGGATTGTTGGCGAGCAAGCATTGTCTCCTTATATGCAAGAAATACTACAGCTGTTTTATCAAGGTCCATTACTTGGGCAAATTAGCTTTGTATTATCGTTTTTAATTATTACCTCGTTATTTATTTTATTTGCCGATTTACTACCAAAGCGTTTAGCGATGATTTTACCTGAGGCCGTTGCGGTGAGAGTGGTGACAATTATGCGCTGGGTTACTTTTGCGCTCACGCCACTGGTACTATTTTTTAATGGCTTAACCAATATTGTTTTACGGGTGTTTAAAGTGCCCAGTGAACGTGAAGATATTGTGACCACTGAAGATATTGTTGCGATGATGGATGCTGGTGCTGAATATGGCAGTTTACAGCAACAAGAGTATGATTTAATAGGAAATGTATTTGATTTAGAAGCGCGTTTTTTATCAAGCGTTATGTCACCGCGTGAGCAAATTGTTTATTTTGACATTGATGAATCTAGCGACGATATAGCAAATAAAATTATAGATCACCCGCATAATCACTTTTTAGTGTGCAAAGGCAATC
This sequence comes from Pseudoalteromonas sp. 2CM36K, assembly GCF_023161865.1. Taxonomy (NCBI): domain Bacteria; kingdom Pseudomonadati; phylum Pseudomonadota; class Gammaproteobacteria; order Alteromonadales; family Pseudoalteromonadaceae; genus Pseudoalteromonas; species Pseudoalteromonas sp. 2CM36K. The sequence goes on along the minus strand of NZ_JALNTK010000018.1, from coordinate 66,383 downwards.
TTGATAAGTTAATTGGCTCTGTTGAGTCTAAAGATATTTTACGCCAAGTACTCAAAGGTGAGGCGGCAAATATTAACGATGACATGCTTGATAAAGATATTTTTTTCTTGCCCGAAACATTGAGTTTATCTGAAGCGTTAAATGCGTTTAAAACCGCTGTACATCCTTTTGCGGTGGTAGTTAATGAGTATGCTTTGGTGGTTGGGATTGTTACGGTTAAAGATTTAATGAAAGGTTTTATGGGCGATTTAATTACTCATCAAAGTGAAGAGTTAATTATTGAGCGCGACGCGAGTTCTTGGTTAGTAGATGGCTTAACCCCGATTGTTGAGCTGGCGAAGGTACTTGAAATTGATGAATTTCCTGATCAAAATCATTATGAAACCGTGGCCGGATATTTAATCTATACCATGAAACATATTCCTAAACGCGCAGAGTTTGTTTTATTTGCAGGTTTTAAATTTGAAGTTGTGGACGTGGAAGGAATTCGTATTGAGCAATTACTAGTCTCTAGAGTTAATACTGACAACGAATAATGACAGCCAACATAGCTTAAGAGCAGCCAATGAAAGTTCATTGGCTGCTTTTTTTATGGGTGTTGCTTAAATAACTCAGCTGTTATTTGTGTTACTTATCTATTCAATTGTAAAAATGTGTAAATGTTGCTCAGTAGCTATTTTTAATTGCTTTACTTTAGTTTAGAATGATCGTTCATTCTAAACTAAAAGGTATTTTACATGCAGCGTTCCCGCATCGCTTTTTTTGTATTTTCGGCCCTCGTTGGTTCTGTTGCTTTAAGTGGTTGTGATCAGGTTGCTGAACAGCCTAAGGCTTCTGCTCCTGCAGCGACACCTGTTGGTGTGGTCACCTTAACAAGCCAAGCTATTACACTTAAAAAAGAATTACCAGGGCGTGTTAGTGCGTTTCAAATTGCTGAAATTCGTCCTCAAGTAAGTGGTATTGTTCAATCTCGCTTATTTGAAGAAGGCACACAGGTTGAGCAAGGCCAAGCGCTTTATCAAATTAATCCTGACATTTATGAAGCAGAACTCGCAGCCAGCAAAGCGGCCGTTGCGCGCGCAGAGGCTAGTATTGCAAGCAGTAAATCTAAAGCGTCGCGTTATAAAGAATTACTAGAAATTAAAGCGGTAAGCCAGCAAGACTTTGATGAAGCCGATGCAGCATACAAGCAAGCACAAGCCGAGCTATTAACAGCAAAAGCACAGCTTAAATCTGCACAAATAAACTTAGATTACAGCCATGTATCTTCTCCGATTAGTGGTCAAATTAGTAAATCGAACGTTACTGTTGGTGCGCTTGTAAGCGCTAATCAAACAACGGCACTGGCAACAGTAACCCAGCTTGACCCTATCTATGTTGACTTAACGCAATCAAGTAATGAACTAACTAGGCTAAAAAGAGCATTGGCATCGGGTTCATTAAGTGTTGACTCAAAAACACAAGCCAACGTTGAGCTGCAAATGGAAGATGGCTCTATTTACCCAATTAAAGGCACGTTACAATTTTCAGAAGTAACTGTAGACCCAAGCACTGGGTCGGTAACTTTACGCGCTAAATTCCCAAATCCAGATAAGTTATTACTACCGGGTATGTATGCACGTGCCTCAGTGGTTGAGGGTGTAAAACAAGACGCTATTTTAGTGCCGCAGCGTGGAGTAAGCCGAAACACCAAAGGTGAGCCAACAGCGATGGTTGTAAGTAAAGAAAACACCGTAGAAAGCCGTGTGTTAAAAGTAGATAGAACGATTGGCTCTAACTGGTTAGTTACCGCTGGATTAGCTGATGGCGATAAAGTAATTGTTGAAGGTTTACAAAAAATTCGCCCAGGTGCGCCAGTTAGCCCTTCAGAAGTTTCACCGTCTGCAACAGCCGACAAAGCGCAATAACGGAGAGTTTTAATGTCACGATTTTTTATCGACAGACCCATCTTTGCGTGGGTGCTTGCTATCGTGGTTATGCTTGCAGGTGTGTTGGCTATTCAAAGTTTACCAATAGCACAATACCCGTCAATTGCACCGCCAGCAATTAGCATTACCGCTACTTACCCAGGGGCATCAGCTCGTACCCTAGAGGATACGGTTACCCAGGTTATAGAGCAAAAAATGAAAGGACTTGATGGCTTGTTGTATATGTCATCTACGTCTGAGTCGAGTGGTTCGGCTACGCTTACGCTTTCATTTAGCGCCGATACAGACCCAGACATTGCACAGGTACAAGTGCAAAACAAGTTAGCCACAGCTACACCGCTTTTACCAGAAGAAGTGCAAAGGCAAGGTGTATCGGTGGCTAAGTCTGCACGTAACTTTTTAATGGTATTAGGTTTTGTATCAAAAGATGGCAGCATGACCAATATCGACATTGGTGATTATGTTTCATCTAATGTGCAAGATATTATCTCGCGTGTTGAAGGGGTGGGTGAAGTTCAGCTGTTTGGCTCTCAATATGCTATGCGTATTTGGTTAGACCCAGCTAAGTTGCAAAACTACAAATTAACCCCTGCTGATATTAGCACTTCAATTAGTGCGCAAAATGCGCAGGTATCTGCTGGTCAATTAGGGGGCATGCCAGCGGTTGAAGGCCAGCAGCTCAATGCAACGGTAACAGCACAAAGCCGTTTGCAAACCGCAGCAGAGTTTGAACAAATTATAGTAAAAGCAAACCCTGATGGCTCGTTTGTTCGCCTTAAAGATGTAGCGCGTGTGGAGCTAGGTGGCGAGAGCTACCGTGTTGTAGCTCGTTACGATGGAAAACCTGCATCAGGCCTAGGTATTAAGCTTGCCAGTGGGGCAAATGCCCTTGATACAGCTGAAGGTGTAAAAGCTGCGATTGCAGAGCTTAAAGCGTTTTTCCCTGAGGGATTAGACGTTGTTGTACCCTACGATACCACCCCTTTTGTATCACTATCGATTGAAAAAGTGGTTCATACCTTAATAGAAGCAGTGGTACTAGTTTTTGTTGTTATGTATCTGTTTTTACAAAACTTCCGCGCTACGCTTATTCCAACGATTGCTGTGCCGGTGGTGTTACTCGGTACTTTTGGTATTTTGTACACGTTTGGCTATTCAATAAATACATTAACCATGTTTGCCATGGTACTTGCCATAGGCCTACTGGTTGATGATGCCATTGTTGTAGTAGAAAACGTTGAGCGTGTAATGAGCGAAGAAAAACTCTCTGCGCTTGAGGCAACACGTAAATCAATGGATGAAATTAAAGGCGCGCTAGTGGGTATTGCTATGGTGCTGTCGGCGGTATTTATTCCGATGGCGTTCTTTAGTGGCTCTACCGGTGTTATTTATCGTCAGTTCTCTATTACGTTGGTATCAGCAATGGGACTATCGGTATTGGTGGCGCTTATTTTAACACCTGCGTTGTGTGCTACGCTTTTAAAGCCAAGCCATGTTCACGATAACAGCTCGTTATTCGGTCGTTTTTTCAGTGGTTTTAACCGCGGATTTGATAAAACTAATTCAGGCGCACAAAGTCTTGTCAGTCGTATGATCCGTTTATCTAAGCGCTATCTTTTATGTTATGGCCTTATTGTAGCGGGTATGGTGTATATTTTTTCAAGCTTACCAACGGCATTTTTACCAGATGAAGACCAAGGTATTTTGTTTAATCAGGTGTCATTACCAGCAGGCTCAACGACTGAAGAAACGCTTGAAGTAGTTAAAAAAGTAGAAAAACACTTTTTGAACGATCAATCGGATGCTGTAAATGGTATTTTCACGGTGACTGGATTTAGTTTTGCAGGTTCTGGCCAAAACTCAGCAATTGCCTTTGTTAACTTTAAGCACTGGGATGAGCGTCAAGGCGAAGGTTTATCTGTGCAAGCAGTTGCAGGTAAAGCAATGGGCTATTTTTCTACCATTAAAGAAGCGTTTGTATTTGCATTTCCGCCGCCAGCGATTGTGGAACTAGGTACAGCCAATGGCTTTAATATGTTTTTACAAGACCGTGTTGGACTTGGCCACGAGGCTCTACTGGCCGCACGTAACCAGTTATTAGGTTTAGCAAGCCAAAGCCCAATTCTCGCGGGCGTACGACCTAATGGCCAAGAAGATATGCCAGAGCTCCAGCTTGATGTAGACCTTGCAAAAGCTCAGGCACTGGGCGTTTCGCAAGCTAATATTAACAGCACGCTTGCAACAGCCTGGGGTAGTAGTTATGTAAATGACTTTATTGATCGCGGCCGTGTAAAAAAAGTATACCTACAAGGCGATGCTGAATCGCGAATGGTGCCTGAGGACTTAAACAAATGGTATGTACGTAATGCTAGCGGTGATATGGTGCCATTTTCAGCATTTGCCAGTTCGCATTGGACCTATGGTTCGCCACGTCTTGAGCGTTATAATGGTTTTTCTGCTATGGAAATTCAAGGAACAGCTGCGCCAGGTTACAGTACAGGGCAAGCAATGGATGAAATGGAACGTTTAGTCAAGCAACTCCCTAACGGTATTGCCTCTGAGTGGACTGGTATTTCGTTTCAAGAGCGCTCAAGTAGCGGTCAAGCGCCGTTGTTATATGGCTTATCACTGTTATTTGTATTCTTATGTTTAGCGGCGCTTTATGAAAGTTGGTCAGTACCATTTGCAGTAATGATAATTGTGCCACTGGGTATTTTTGGTGCGATTGTAGCCGCCTTTATGGGTAACTTATCAAACGATATTTACTTACAAGTGGGTTTATTAACCACCATAGGTTTAGCCTCTAAAAATGCCATTTTAATCGTTGAGTTTGCGATTCATAAAATGGAAGAAGGCTTAAGCTTAGTTGACTCGGCGATTGCCGCTGTACGCCTTCGCTTACGTCCTATTTTAATGACCTCAATGGCCTTTGTGTGTGGTGTGCTTCCATTAGCTATTGCCTCAAGTGCTGGTTCAGGTGCACAAAATGCATTAGGAATTTCAATTATTGGTGGAACACTTGCCGCCTCGTCATTGGTTGTTATTTTTGTACCGTTGTTTTTTGTTTTAGTACGTAGACTGTTTTCAGGAAAAGCTAAAACCACCTCGCAGGAGGAAGTATAATGAGTTTAAGAGCAATCAGTTTTAGTGCTTTTACTTTAGCAATTTTATCTGGATGTCAGTTAGCTCCTCAACAAGAAGCGCTAAATTTACCTGTCCCTGATGCGTATGCATCAGAGACAGGGGATGAGCAGGTGTCCTCGTTAAAATGGCAGCAGTTTTTTAATGATGAAAAACTTAAAACACTGATATCACAAAGTCTTGAACATAATAAAGACCTACAAATAGCTGCTTTAAATGTTCAGCGCGTGCGTGGTTTGTATCAGATTGAAGATTCAGCGTTATATCCATCACTGGATTTTAATGCATCAGGAAGTCGTCAGCGTTTACCCGGCGATTTATCAGCAAGTGGTCAACCACAAATAAGTTCTCAGTACAGTGCAACGGTAGGCATGACGGCTTACGAGTTAGATTTATGGGGTAAAGTACGCAATCAGTCAGAGCAAGCATTACAAACGCTTTATTCCACTCAGCTGAGCCAATACACCATGCAAGTGTCGTTAATTGCAGAGCTTGCTAATGCTTGGTTAAATTACGCGACCGATCAACAGTTGTTAGCGTTGGCACAAGAGACGTTATCATCGCAGCAAGCATCCTTATCATTAACCCAAAAAAGTGTTGATTTAGGGGCAGCTTCTAAAATTACGCTGGAACAACTTAAAAGTACGGTAGCCACAGCGAAAGTTGATATTGCTAAATACCAACGTTTAGTGAAACGCGATAAAAACGCGCTTGATTTATTAGTAGGTAAAACGGTAGGTGAGGATTTACTGCCAAGTAAGTCATTAAATTATTTATTAGACTTGCCTAGTGTGCCTGTGGGTTTACCTTCTGATTTACTAACGCAGCGACCAGATATAAAAGCAGCAGAGCATCAGCTGTTAGCCGCTAACGCTAACATTGGTATTGCCCGTGCAGCGTTTTACCCGAGCATTAGTTTAACTGCCAATGCAGGAACTGCATCACGTGATTTAAGTAATTTATTTGATGCAGGCTCAGGCACATGGAGCTTCATGCCATCGGTAAATTTACCTATTTTTAATATGGGTCGAAATCAAGCAAATTTAGATGTCGCTAACGCAGAGCAACAAGTTGCTGTAGCAACGTACCAGCAAAAAATACAGCAAGCATTTCGTGAAGTTGCTGATGTACTTGCGGATAGAGAAGGCTATAACGCACAGTTAATGGCTCTTGAGGAGTTATTACAAAGCCGAAAGACAACCTTTGAATTATCGCAGGCGCGCTACGACAAAGGGGTTGATAGCTTTTTGCAAGTGCTTGACGCTCAGCGAACTTGGTATAGCGCAAGGCAGCAATTGATCACGGGCCAACAAGCTGTGCTTGCTAGTCAAATCAATTTATACAAAGCGGTTGGCGGCGGCTGGCAGACCACTACTTCAACCGTTAAGTAAATTAGTACGCATAAAGCCTGTTAACAATAAAAGGTTTTATGCGTGATTAAAGTAATGCCCATTTAGCGTTTATTTTTTGTGATCAATGCAGTAAACGCTAAATATTTCGAGTTGAGAGACTCGATACTGGAGTTTCAAATGAAACCTAAAAATAAAAAACACCTAGATCCGGTGCAAGCACAAGCGCGTCGCGAGCAGGTATTAACCGCCGCTGCTGATTGTTTTCGTCGCAAAGGCTACCATGGCGCAGGTATGGCAGAAATAGCTAAAACGGCAGGGATGAGTGCCGGCCATATTTATAATTACTTTGAAAGTAAAGAAGCCATAATTGAAAGTATTATTGAACAAGATATGGAAGAAATGTTTTCCATATTTCAAGAGTTTGAAGATCAACCTGGCGATATTTTAACGGTGTTACTTGATGGCTTACACCATGGTGTGCAGCGTCATATGGACACGGGGGCCTGCGTTGTTGACTTAGACATGATGGCAGAGGCCAGTAGAAACAAAAAAGTCGCTTTATTACTGCGTGAGGCTGACACACAAGCACGTAACAGAATGCGTGATTTATTAGTCAGTGAAAGTAGTTTAATAAAAACACATTCAGAGCAAGAACTTGAAAGCCGCATTAATGTGATTTTTTCAGTGATGGCAGGATTGTTATTACGAAAAATGCTGTTTCCTGAGTTAACAGAAGAAACCGTGCTTATTGCACTGCGTCCAGCGATGAAAACATTACTTATGCCGTTTGATAATTAATACGCTAAGTTATTAAGTAACCATGAATATTTGACCGTTACAATTGTAAAAAAGAAAGGGCTAGTCTTAGCTATAAACAGCTTTAAGGTTAATATTATAAATAAAGACTAGCTTTGAATAGCTGAAATGGAAACCGAAAATAAAAATATAACTTAGTATTATCAACGCACTAGGTTTTTATGGCGGTTTGTTGTAAGTTTGCGTTTTATACCTGAATACAGTAAACAAGAATAGTTGCTTTTTGGCGTATTACTTGCAGTCTTTGAGCTATATTAAAAGCGTTAATTTTGCGTTACCAACTTTAAGGAGAGCACATGTGGGCTGCAGTAAGTTATCTTGTAACAGCATTGGTATTTATAGTCTTAGGATTAACGGTTAACTCCATTTACTTTGCAGTTGCGTTTTTTTGGACCGCACTTTCGCTACTATTAGTCAGCGGTGCTTATTTTTTTAATGCGGGGAAAATATTCAGAAAGCGAGAAAATGGCGTTATCCCTTTTTACATTCGCTGGGCTTTTGTACCTTTTTTATTAGGTGCACAATTTTATAATGCGTGGTCACGCAAGCGCGACAAAGTACCGCCTATTCAACAAATAAACGATAATCTCTTTTTAGCATGTCGTTTGTTTCCCTCAGATATAGATACATTAAAAGAAAATGGTATTACCGCTGTTTTGGACGTTACCTGTGAATTTGATGGGCTTGAGTGGACATCTACCCAAGAAAATATTGATTATTTAAATATTCCTGTTCTTGATCACAGTGTGCCTACACATTCACAGTTAAACCAAGCCATTAATTGGATCCATCACCATATAAAGAAAGACCGTCGTGTTGTGGTGCATTGTGCATTAGGTCGCGGACGTTCGGTGTTTGTTATGGCAGCGTATTTATTGAGTCAAAATAAAGATGCAGATGTACATGATATTCTGGCACAAATCAAAGAAACACGTGAAACTGCTAACCTTAATAAACGCCAATTACGCCATTTAGTTAAGCGCCACCGTAAGGGGGAGCTACTGATAAAAAATAAAGCGTACTTAATTGCTAATCCAGTTTCAGGCACTAAGTTATGGTCTGAAAAAGAGCATTTAATTGTTGCGCGTTTATCTGCGTATTACGATTTAACTATTTTAAAAACTACACCGGAACAAAATGGCATTACATTGGCTAAACAAGCTATAGAGCACGAGCCTGATATTATAATTGCCTGCGGTGGAGATGGCACAGTCACTGAGGTTGCCAGTGTGTTGGTGGGTACATCGTGTCGATTAGGAATTATACCACTGGGCACAGCAAATGCGTTGGCCCATGTGCTGATGGGAATAAAATCTAAATTTATTCCTGTTGAGCAAGCGTGCGATTTAATAATTGATGGTCAGACAAACCTGATCGATACCGCATATTGTAATAACGATTTGATGTTATTGCTAATTGGCATTGGCTTTGAGCATGCAATGATTGAAAAAGCAGATCGAGAGTCGAAAAATAAATCTGGCCAGCTTGCTTATTTAAATGGGTTTTTACATTCCTTTGGCGAGAATAAAGCGCAAAAGCTTATGGTCAAACTCGATGATAATGAGCCTGAAGCTATTAATACAAATAGCTTTATTGTCGCTAATGCTGCCCCATTTACAACCCTTTTAGCCCAAGGAGGGGGACAACCCGACCACCGTGATGGATTATTAGACGTAAACTGGTTAACGCCAAACAAAGATAATGAAACGACGGTATTGAGTATTGCTGAGCTAATGTTTAGCAGTATTACGCAAACGCATTTTGCCATTAACTCACATTATACCAATGCAAAGCGTGTTGAGATAAGCGCAGATGAGAGACTTAATTATGTGATTGATGGCGAAGTCAAATCTGCAGATAAAGTGGTGGTGAGCATTCAGCCAGCGTCGTTAAATGTAATATGCCAAGAGCAAACAACTAATTAGAAAGGCGTATGTATTACGCCATTGCTATTTTTTTGAGCCTTTTATTTTTTAATAGAAGGCCATACAAAACCTGATGTATCAGGTTGTGAGGATTCTGACTGCTTAGTCGATTTATTTCTAGGCTTACGTAACGGCTTGTTATTAATGGTATGGATATAAAGCGCTTCTACTTTATCTCTTGCCCATGGGGTTTTACGTAAAAATTTTAAGCTTGATTTGATACTCGGAGAATCAGTAAAGCATTTTATGTTTACTTGTTCACCCATTGTTTTAAAGCCTAAACGTTGCTCTAGTTCTACAAGAATTTGCTCTAAAGTTATCCCATGTAGCGGATTTTTTGGTTGATTATTCATAGTCACACTGCTTTTTTAAACTGCATGTATTGTAACGTATCCCGCCGCACCTTAATAGTTTGGAGATGGCTGGCAGATTCCAGATTGTTAACCTTGATTAATTTACAGTAATAGTTGCAGGTTTCTTGGGGTAAATAAGGTTACCTTGCTTATCAAGCTTTAGCCAAATCAATTGACTGTTGTTATGTTGGGGGTACTTTGCAGCACAAATAAGCGAAACTGAGTGAACCTGCAGTATAGCTCCTTCGCTGTAACGTTTATTATCATACCAGCACTGAGTGTTTGTGTTTATAAGCTGGGTAGCATCAACAACAGGAAGCGTTTTTATTGTGCTAGCGAAGCTTAAAGCTGAAAAACACAAGCATAAAACAGTAATAAACGAAGTAAAATAATAACGCATCAAAAACCTCAAGGTGTTTAAAATAACTACACTTAGCAAAAAAACATGCTAGGGTAAGTAAGACAACTTCAGTAAAACACAGAACAATAAAAAGGTGAACACATATGCTATTTAATCAAACCATGATTGACGAATTTACGCTATTAGCAAAATTTCCACGCGAGAGCAAAATGCAAGGAATTAAACTCCATTCTGATGCTGAGCCGGCTTTGTTAAGCGCAGCACAACGTTTGTTCGATAAAGGGGTTATAGACAGCCCAGATGGTGGCTATTTAACCGAACTGGGCTTAGATTTAATTGAGCATGTAACGGTAATACACAGTGTACTAAAAAGTTAATCTACTTTATTAGTTTGCATCAGGTTGATTTTCAGGGGCTGCATCAACAAAAGCTGCCAACTCATTACAACGCTGATATATGGCTGCTATTTTAGGGTAGGCAGCCATATCTACTTTAAAACGAATGGCATTAAATACCTGCGGTACTAAACACACATCAGCTAAGCTTGGCGAGTCGCCTGCGCAAAATGTGTTTTTGCTATCTAGCATGCGTTCTATTTTTTCAAAACCCACTTCAACCCAGTGGCGGTACCATTTATTTTTTGCTTCATCATCAACATTGAGCTCACTACTTAAATATTTCAGTACCCGTAAATTATCAATCGGATGGATATCACAGGCAATAGCATAACTTAAATTGCGAATGTGTGCTTTTTGCCATGCATTACCAGGCAGCAATGGTGTTTCAGGGTATTGCTCTTCAAGGTACTCTAAAATTGCTAGGGATTGACCTAATACGCCGTCTTCTGTTTCTAAAGAAGGTAAAAGTCCTTGAGGGTTTTTCTGTAAGTAATCTGTGCTTTGTTGCTCTGATTTTAGTAAGTTTACTGGCACCAACTGGTGATCAATATTTTTGAGATTTAATGCAATGCGCACACGATATGCTGCCGATGAGCGAAAATAAGTATAAAGCTTCATAATCTAATTATCCTTGATTGCCATTAAAGTGTTTTTTGATTGTGCGCCAGCAATCAGTGTAATTAGCTTGGCGCTCTTTACCTTCTAATGCGTATTTAGTCGGCGATATTACATAACGTGACTCAAACATAAACGCCAACGTACTATCGTAGCGTTGTGGTTCTAAGTCCGCATTTGACGCTTTTTCAAATACGTCTGCTTCAGGACCATGCGGCGACATACAGTTATGTAAGCTCATGCCACCTGGCACAAAGCCATGCTCTTTTGCATCATATACGCCTTCTATTAAGCCCATAAATTCACTCATAATATTACGGTGATAGTAAGGCGGGCGGAAGGTGTTTTCAGCCACCATCCAACGCGGTGGAAAAATAGCAAAATCAATATTTGCAACGCCTTCAGTGCCTGATGGCGAGGTTAGTACCGTGAAAATTGATGGATCGGGGTGATCAAAGCTAACGGTATTCATGACATTAAAGCGAGCCAAATCGTATTTGTAAGGCGCGCTGTTACCTGTCCAAGCAACAACATCAAGAGGAGAATGACCAATATCACAACGAAACATATTGCCATTAAATTTAGCAATAAGTTCAAATTCGCCTTCAATGTCTTCAAAAGCCGCTATTGGATAGTGAAAGTCACGGTCATTAGCATAACCATTTGCGCCAACAGGGCCGCGCTCAGCAAGAACATAAGCATGGCCGTAGTTTTCACAAATATACCCACGCGCTGTATCAGTTAATAGCTGCACCTGAAACTTAATGCCACGCGGAATAACGGCAATTTCACCGGCTTTAATACTTAAATGCCCGAGTTCTGTTTTAAGTAATAGCTCGCCGTGTTGTGGTACAAATAACATTTCGCCATCGGCGTTATAAAAAAAGCGCTTGTCCATTGATTTGTTGGCGACATAAACATGAATGCCAATACCGGCTTGCCCATTGGCGCTGCCATTTGCAGCCATAGTGATCAGCCCATCAATAAAATCAGTAGGTGCTGCTGGTATATCAATGGGATCCCATCGCAGCATGGTAGGCGGCGTTGGCACTTCAGTAATAGGCGCTGTTCTAATTAAGCCATTGTCTATGGCTGTGTAATCACCTTGCACAACCGATGGGCGAATACGGTACATCCAAGTGCGGCGATTATCGGCGCGCGGAGCGGTAAATGCAGTGGTACTAAATTGCTCTGCATATAAATCGTATTTTACTTTTTGCGGGCTAAACTGCCCAATCGGTAATGCACCAGGCAGCGCTTCGGTTTCAAATTCATTACCAAAGCCGGTCATATAGTTTAATTGTGTCGCCATTACTGACTCCTGTGAAAGTGGGGGAGTGTTATATTTTTGTTATTTACGCTAAGATACTCTCAAGTGAGACTAATATCAAACACACTGATTATGACCCTTGTAAATAAAAGTGAACAAATAAAAGTCGTATGTAAATAAATAAGTGATTCAATATGAAAATAGATTTAACGACATTTTTACCTTATCAATTAACACACTTAGCAACACAGGTAAGTAATGATTTTTCGAGTATTTATAAAAAAGAGTTTGATTTAACTATTCCTCAGTGGCGAATAATGGCTAATTTAGCGCAATCAGGCCAAAGCACAGCAAAGCAGTTATGTACTCAAGCAGATATGGATAAGTCGACAGTATCAAGGGCAGTAAAAACGCTAATAGATAAAGGGCTTATTTATAGTGAGTTAAATAAGCATGATAAGCGCGCTGCATTTTTGATGCTAAGTGATAAGGGCATGGCTTTATATGAAAAAATAACCCCACAAGCATTGCAGTGGGAGCGTGCATTATTAAGCTGCCTGTCGGATGCTGAACAGCATCAGCTAATCGCAATTTTTGATAAATTAAAAAATAAATTACAGGCATAAAAAAGCCCACAAAGTGGGCTTTTAAATAGACTAATTTAGTTAATCAAATTAGAACGTGTAACGAACACCTACACGCATTTCCCATAAAGAGGCATCGCGTTGTACAGACTGTTCAGCACTACGTGCACTGAAGTTTGAGTAAACGTATTGACCTTGGTCATTAATATTTACTTCAACCATCTTATTACCCACGAAAGAGCCTTTTCTTAATACACCCCAATCATCGTTTAACATATTCGTTAAGTTATCGATTACGAAGAATGCTTCACCTTTATGGCCATCCATAAAGCCAGGTACTTCTTGAGTGATTTTAAAGTTAAATTTAACGAACCAATCAGAGTTCTGTTGGTTACGACCAGTGATTTCACCACGTTTAAGACCTTCAGATGCGATAAAGTCATTAAACTCATTGATTTCATCAGCACTCATGTTGTAGACAACGTTTGGATCATTTTCAAGTGGTACATACAATAATTGACGCGCGCCATTAGAGTTTCTATCACCAAATTGAATATCGCCCGCACCCGTCTCGCGATTACTCTTGTAGGTAAAGCTATATGGTAAACCTTTGTATGCTTCACCAAATAGGTTAAAGCGGGTGTTATAACCATCGAAGAACTCGTGTTTATAACCTAGGTTTAATGTAAAGCGATGTGGGATTTCGTAATCAGATGATGCCACGCCAGGGTTACCTGGGTTTGATGTTGCTAGGTTACCGTAGCTTGAGCTGGCTACAGAGCTAGCCATTGGGTTTACATCATCTGCATCAGTGTAAGCGTATGAGAACTGAACGCTAACGCCATTATCAAACGCTTTACTTACTGCAGCAGATATAATTGAAGACTCACCACTATCACCATTCACATTTGTTAGTAATAGTTCACCACTACGATATTTACCTGGATTTAATGGATCTTCTTTTCTTTCATAGATAGGACGACCATCAAAAGTAGTTTTACCAGAATCTTGTAAAGCAATATCTACAAGAGTCGCTGCATCTCGCTTCTTAGTGTAAAGGTAATCCAAAGCAATAACATAGTCGTTTTCTGTAGTATATGTAGCACCTAAAGAGTACTTCCACTCTGATGGGATTTCAAAGTTAGGATCTACCGCGTTCGTTGTAGCATCACCCGAACCAATTTCAGTATTTGCTACTTTGTCAAACATATCTTGTGGAACGTCGTAACCTGGAGTACCACCATTTACATTTGGCGTATCAAATAGGTCAACTAGAGTGACTTCATCATCACCAGAACCAACTTTATAAGAATTACTGATATCGCTGATATAAGCACCAATATTGGTGATACCATCATTTGAATATGAGTTAGACAACCATACATTGGGGTTACCGCCTGAGAACAAGCCAACCCCTGCACGTACTTCTAGTGCATCGGTTGCATACCACTCAAAACCAACACGTGGTTGAATTAAATCAATACCATCAAAAGTAGACTGATTGCTAAATCCGTAACGATTAGTGAAATTCTGATTTAATGTTGGTTTGTCATCGCTTGAATAGCTGTCGTAACGAAGACCAAATGTTAATGATGCATCGATATCTGAAAAGCTGTATTCATCTTGTACATAAAATGTATTTTGTGAATAAGCAAAGTTAGCAGCTGCATCATTTGGGTTATTCGTACTTGCAGAGTTATTATAATAAACTTCATCAGCAATCCCATTTCTGTATGCGTCAATCGAAGCAAAACGCCATTCACCTTCAGTATGTTGTACGAATTGGTTAAATACTTCTAACTTTTCATACTCAAAACCAGCGGTAATCGTGTGCTGATCAAGGTAGTAAGTACCTGAGAATTTAGCTGTTGTGGTATCGTAGTTTAAATCATTTGATTGACGAGAGTCATCAGGACCAACGTACACCGTGGCATTATCTGTGCTGATTTGGAACTCACCAAAACCGCTTGCTGCGTCTAAAGATTGAACGCGAGCGTCAAGCTCTGATTTACCTAAACGAACTTCAGTTGAGAAATCGTCGTTCCAATCAGAGTAAAGTGATGCAACGATTGAGGTAAACTCTGCGCCTTGCTCATAAAAGTGGCTATCAAATGCGAGCTCATCACTATCAGCGTCAGATTGCGATAAAGTAAAGCCATCATTGTAGTTATAGATTAGGTTAGCACGGTGGTCATCATTGATGTTCCAATCTAACTTCACTAAGATTTTTTCATCTTCTACTGGTGAGCTCGCTGGTGTAGCACCGGCTTCGTAACCATAAACATCACGTGTAATTTGTTTAATTTCATCAATTTCTGCAGAAGACACTAAAGATGAATAGTTAAACTGTTTAACACCTTCAAGTTTCTCGTAAGAGGTAAACAAGAAAAGCGTATCATTGATTAGTGGTAAGCCAACGTTGAAACCATAACGTTTTTCACTGTAATCGCCGTTGTCAACGTCATTACCTTCAATCTTATCGCCTTTCATTGAATCGTTAGTGTAATCGTAGAATACACCACCGTGAATGTCGTTGCCGCCAGATTTGGTCACAGCGTTGATGTTACATGATGTGAAACCACCATATTGAACATCAAAAGGGGCTAATTCTACCGCTACTTGCTCGATTGAATCAAAAGAGAACGGAGCGCGAATAGTAGGGTAACCGTTTGAACTTAAACCAAAGTTATCGTTCATGCGAACGCCATCAAGGGTTAAGCTGTTAAAACGTGGATTACCACCACCACAGTTGATTGAACCACGGCTATCATCGATAGCAACGCGAGGGTCAATACGAATAATATCTTTTAAATCACGGTTAATAGCTGGTTGATTTTCAAGATCGCTTAATGTGAATGTTGAAGCAGGACCCGTACCACCAGACATAGTGCTGATTGGACGCCCAGTTACTACAATTTGTTCAACATCTGAGATATTTTCAAGTGAAGTATTAACAGGGTAGTCGCTACCAATGTTCAAGATAATATTATTGAACTCTTGGTCAGCGTAGATGTCTGAGTCTACGATTACTTTGTAAGGGCCGCCAACACGAAGTCCTTTAGCAGTAAAGTAACCAGCGTCATTTACTTCAGTTGTTTTAACAGAGCCTGAAGGAACGTGTAAAATAGTAATTTTAGTTCCTGCAGCAGGGTTGCCGTTAGGGCCCATAATCTGCCCTTTAATTGCAGAAGTTGTTTCGTTTGCAATTGCAGCACCACTCACACCAACACATGCTGCTATAGCAAGTGATAGAGCTGTTTTGCGAAGTTGAATTTTCATTTTATTTTCCCGTGTAGTTAAATAAACTTTTAATAGCTTTTTTATTTTAATTTTGGATTATGCGACCGCAAAATACACTTAACCCAAAATACTTACATAGTGTACCTCATTTGTTTGTTACAAATAAAATACAACTGTAATTTTTTTATTATAAAACACTTTATTTGTGAAATTTAGCATTTTATCTATGTTTCAATATTTTACCGTGCAAATAGTAAGTAGTTTTTATGACAAACAGATGAAAAGTTATTTTTTCCATAAAAAAAGCCATTACATGTATGTAATGGCTTTTTTAATTTTAAGAGTTTTTGATGTACAGGCTATATATTAAAACTTATAGCTTACACCAATTTTAGCTTGCCAAGCCGACGATGACGTATTGATTTGTGTATAATTACGAACATCAGCCCCTCTAAATTTATTATTAATGATGTAACGACCTTGGCCATCTATACCAGCAAGGTCGTATAAGTCTTGATTTGAATATCTCAAGCGTTTTTCAACCCCCCAGTCGCTATTAAGTAAGTTAGCAAAGTTATCAATCATAAAGTAAACCTCACCTTTATGACCTTTTGCAAACCCTGGGATCTCTTGTTTAACACTAATGTCCATTGAGGTAACCCATGGTTGCGTACCTGAGTTACGGTCTAAAATAGAGCCGCGCTCAGAAATACCAGCGCGGTTTAATAGTGTTTCAAGTTCATTCCACGATAAACCAGACTCATCCCAGTTTACATTGGCATCATCAGCGCCTGTAGGAATATATGGAAGGTAAGCTGAATCGCTATAAAACTTACTTGTGTCTCCTAAGTCTTTCATTTTATACATAGCCATAGTGTAGCTAAATGGACGACCAGAGCGACGTTCAAAGTAAACATTAAACTTAGTTGCGTAACCACTAAAGAACTCAGTCTTGTATGCTAAGTTTACTTTAAAACTATGTTCAACTTCGTAAGCACCACGGTGAGCAAGGTCCTCATTGCGGTTTTGAGTAATAGCGAATCGGTAGTTACTCAAAGCTTGTGATGATGAACCGGTAGATGCTTCAGTAACATCTTGATGTGCATAGCTGGCTGAAATGTATAAACCATTGTCCCATTCTTTTGCAAGTGCTGTAGATAAAATGATAGAGCGGCCATCTTCTGATGAATTAGTCATCATGATATCGTAGTTGTTTGCTTTATTGCCCGAATAGATTGGCTTATTGATTACTCGGTCGCCGCCAGCAGTGGTACTTGCAGGTTGGATGGCTGTATTATGCCATACGGCTTCGTTTTCTTTTTTATGGTAAGCAATTTCTGCTTGCCATTTAAAGCCGTTACCTAACAGTTCAGAGTCAAACTCATAGTCAAAACCAACTTGTGCACGAATACTTGAAGGCAGTTTGAAATTTGGATCAATATAGTTAGTACTACCGGCACCTTGTACTAATGAATTTTTAATTTCATCAGGAACTTGAGTAATATCGGCCTTGTTATTTGCAAAGTAGTCGTTGATTACTTGATCAGGTGCATCGACAAAAGTTAGACCGTCTTTTTGAAATGAGTTGTTATACCAAACATTAGGAATACCGCCTTGGAAACGACCTACACCACCATTAATGGTTAATGCTTCTGTGGCATAATATTTAAAGCCAACACGCGGTAAAATAACGTCTAAGCCATCTAAGTTTTCTTGGTTAGAGTAACCATAAGTTTCTAAAAACGTTTCATTTAATGTAGGCTTGTCGTCAGACGCTAAGCGCTCATAACGTATACCCGCAGTTATTTCTAAGTCATCAGTAGCATAAAACGTATCTTCAATGTAAAGCGCTAGTTGGCTGCGTGTTGCATCGTAAGCCGTATCAGCAGATTTATTTGTATAAGCATTACTGTAAGAAAAACCATCTGGCTCAATTATTCGATCAGTAAAGTTATCAAAACTAGTAAACTTCCATGTACCTAATGAATCCGCTGCAAACAGGTTATACAAGTTGAGCGACTCATATTTAACACCAAACTCAATTTGATGCTCGTCTAATAAATAAGTACCATCAAAAGTGAGGGTTAGATTTTCAGTGGCTGATTTATTAGCATGGCGATATTGGTCGGTACCAAATTGATAACGAGGACTATTGCGGCCATCTTCTTCAACCGTAACACTTCCTATGTTTGAGTTGGTAATGCTATCAGAGGTTACGTCTTTATAAGCGATACCTATTTCAGATGAAAAATCTTCATTCCAATCAGAATACAGCTTAGTAGCAAAGTTGTTGAACTTAGTCGCATAAGTATATCGGTTAGAAGCAAGACTAATTGTTTTACCGCCTGAACCAAAGTTACGCTCATCTTGATCGTCTTGCCATTGATAAGTAAAATCTAAGCGATGATCGTCGTTAACATTCCAGCTTAATTTCACTAATAATGATTCGTTGGTGTCTTTCGGATCGCCACCTAGCGAATCTTGCATACCATAAACGTTATCTAATATAGATAAAAACTGATCAAAGCTTTCTTTAGTTACATCGTATTCGTTGGCTGCGCCTGAGCCCTCAAAGCCATAGTCTAAGTCAAGCTCACTTTTCCACGCATTGTAGTTTACAAAATAAAATAGTTTATCCTCTAAAATTGGACCACCTAAGTTAAAACCATAGCGTGCTTCTGTTTGAATCGGTTTTACTTTTTCTGTGGTATAAATTTTGTGATTATCTTTGTCTAATTCACCATAAACTTCACTAATACTATCAACATCTCCGGCCATATCTGGGGTTGATGTTTCGTAAAAGCCAGAAAACTTAAACTCGTTAGTACCTGATTTTGTTACTGCGTTAATGGTACCGCCACCAAAGTTGCCCTTGGCTGCTGAAAAAGGTGACACATCGACAGAAATTTGCTCAATAGCATCGAGCGCAACCGGTGGCTGTGCAGTAGGGTAACCACCATAGTTCAAGCCAAAGTCATCATTTTGGCCAATGCCGTCAACAGTTAAGCTATTACTACGAGGATTATTACCGGCAAACGTAAGTTCGCCGCTACCATTAATACTAGCAAGTGGGTTTAAACGTGCGATGTCTTTAATGTCACGATTAAAACTAGGCATGTTGTTGATGGTATCTTCACCAAACGTGCTGCTAGAACCACCTGATTGTTGGACAATTTTATAACCAGACACTTCAATTTTTTCAATATTGAGTGGTGCTAATTGCGACGTTAGTCGGTAAGTTTCGCCAAGGTTTAAAAAGATGTTTTCAACGGTGGTATCGTTAAACGTATCAGAGTCGATGATCACAGTGTAAGGTCCACCAACACGTAAACCATTGGCTATAAAAGTACCACTTTCATTGGTGGTTAGCTCACTGATTGTGCCGGTAGGTTGATGAACGACCTTAATTTTAACGTTTGCAGCGCTCGCACCTGAAGGTGTGGTTATTTTACCACGCATTGCAGACGAAGTGTCAGCAGCCATAGCGCTTGTTGAAACTCCTAGAGCTAGAATTACAGCCCCAGTTAATTTCGAAAGGCGAAGCTTAGTCATAATGTTGATTTCCCATGTAGATGATTTAAGTTAGAAACTAAATTTAATTTTGTGTTTGCTGTGTTAAGGCCATTTTTGATTGCGTGTTAGCAGGATCAAATAATGTATTTAACAATCCAGCCAAGCGAATTCCCGCTTGTTGCAAGCGTGTTTTCACAATAGGGGTGTTGTTGTAGATATAGTCGTAACTAATTTGTTCTTCTGTTGATTCATATATTTTTAGGGCTAAGTTGTGCGACTCTTCAAGCCAGCTTGTTGGTGTACTTTGTAAATATTCACTAATTAGCTCGCTGTTGTTGGTATTTACAAACTGAGCGTACTCAGTAAAAGATAAGTTTTCGTTTTCAACTAGTTTGGTGTCCCATAAGCTATGTAGGTTGGTCTGTTGATTAAATAAAGAAACCTTAACGCGATTGCCGCCTCTATCTTCTGCTCTTCCTGCATGAAATGGTTGATGGCTGTCACCCACTAAATGCACCAAAAAACGCAAGCTAAACTGTTTGGCCGCGAGGCTTGATTTATCATCTTTCAACACGCGGATAGAGTAGTGAATGCCTTCTAATATGTTTGTTACTGATTCTTTGTGTTTAGTGTGGTCGTGGTCAAAACTAAAGGTCGCGTTGTCATCAGCATTAATGTAATGCCAACGAGATGATTTTTTTTGCCAAAAGTCACCTGGTGCAGATCGCATTTCGTCAGGCCATGTTGAAATCTGAGCTAAAGATTCGCCATTGAGATAGGGGATAAGTGCAGTCTTAGTAGTTTCGCTTATGTGCGACTCTGCAATTTTACCCACTACACGATGCCCGTTTTGGCCCCAAGCATTACAATCTGTGCTTGCAAATATTGCACTAATTAAAAGTGTTAAAGAAAGCGAATATTTTACATTTTTGTACATTGAAGCATCCTAGTTAGTGTGACATTTATTTGGTAAACGGTGATAAGGTCAATTGTCCTCATTTTTTTAGTTGATAGAAAGGACTCAATAAAATTCATACTTTCTTATTTAAAATTATTTATATTCAATGGGTTGTGTTTAATGAGTAAAATTACCTGTTGTAATAAGTAATTAAAATTGTTCAAATGAGCTATTACTCTAATTTAAACGGGTGTTTTTTGAATATTAAGAAGTTAATGTTGCATAAAACAGCGATTGTTACATTTATGTTTCTGGTCGTGTTGCTAAGTTGGTTTTCAGGTCAAGTTATTGTGGGCGAGGAAGATATAACGTTTCCAGTAATAATTGAGACATCAACGACATGTCAAACAACGGCAACAGCTAATAAGAGTCAACTTATAGTATTTACCCCCTCAAAATACGTTGCTCAATTACTTACTCAAAATCTCTGTGGTGACAAAGTAGTGGCAAAACAGTATGGCTCTGTCATTGGCTATTGGGGGTATAGAACCGTTGATAGCTTAGAGTTTGTAGGTAAAGGTATTGCAGATTTAATTTTAGCGAAAAATAATATTATGGATGCGTTTAAGGCTGAATCTACTTACAACTATCAGCCTGTGGTTGGCTTTTCTGATTACACTGCGTTTTTTATCTCTTCAAAAGAAAAACCAAAGATCAGCAAACAATATTTTTTAGATAAAAAAATCGGTCTGTTGGATTATCCAACGAGTCGCTCAGGGCACATTTTACCCAAACAAGCCTTTAAAGAGCTAGGCCTAAACATTGCTCATCTAAAAATAACCTATGCGAGTTCACACAATGAGTTGAGAGAATTATTGGCGAACGGGGAAGTAGACCTTATTGCCTCTTTTTGGAGAGAAAGTGACAGTCAGCGTTTTTCAAAAAATTATATTACGCCTATTAGTAGTAATGTGGCAGGCACCCGTTGGTACTTAAAAATGCAGCACAACAATACTGATTTACTCTGTGCTGTACAGTCTCACTTATTGAGTATGTCTAAAGAACAATCGTTTCAATATTATCAAGATGTTGAGCCATATTGGCAGTGCAATAGTTACCCCGTTACCTTTATAGGGGAGTCGTAATGAATAGGTTAATATGGATAATATGCACAATTTTTTTATTCTTGGTTTTCTCGTCTGTTTTTTATGTTTCGACAATGCAAAAACAACAGCAAGTAAATAAATTACAAATAATACAAATAGAAAAACGAATCGCTTTAGACTTACCTTTGTTAGATTTATCAAATGAGCTGCTTAAACACTCAGGTAATAAAGCAGCTTTACTTAATTATATTCAAATCTTAAACACCTTTATTGATAGAACCGGTATTGAGGTTGTAGCTATAACGCCACAACATGAATTTGATGCTTCTTTAAAAACTTCCACAGAGTTTATTCGAGAGTTAAATAGTAATAATGGTGTGGTGTTTATTGTTTTGTCTTTGAGGCAGCCGTATTTTACGCGTGATGTGGTGGCTATTTATGGGATGCTTTTTATTCTTAGCATATTACTAACATACCTAATAAAATTAGCCTATATCAACAAAAATGATGATAAGCAGGTTATTCACGCAGAATCAAATACTACAGAGTCAAAACCATTAACCCTGATCATTGATTTAAAAAGTAAAACCTTATCGAGTAGCGCTTCTTTGGAGCACCAAGTGGCTTTGGCAAACAAACCTCTATGTTTTTATTTAGCGCTTGTTGAATATTGCACTAACAATTCAGAGATCAAGCTTAATCATAACAAGAATGTACCCGAGGAATTGATAGAGCTTGCCAATAAGTATTTCTATCGTTTAGTTGAGCTTGGTCATACAGTAAGAAAGCGTCCAAACTTTAATAACAGTCTAGAGAAAACATTAAGTGAAATTCGTGCCGCACTGGATGACGTGTTAAATGATTGCCCTGAACAAAAGGGATTATACTACCCACCGAAAGCATTTGGAGAGGGCTCACGCTCACGAATGCACAGTTATGGGTTAGCAAATGTGGGTCAAGGAAATATAGAAATAATAGGAAAGTAATCGTGGTTTGCTACTTAACCATAACTCTGGTTAAGAGAGCTTAAATTGGCCTGGATAGCACATAAATCTCAACGATGAGTGTCATTACTATATCAATGACACTCATCGTTGTTCAATACAGATTACTATTTAGGTGCAAACTCATGTGCATCAACAGGGCTGTGCTCTGCAAAAAATCGTTTTAATGCCTGAGCGTCCGTTTCATCGGTGCTTACGAATCCTTTCATGTGAGTAATTTTAGGGTAACTATCGCCACCAGAAGCATTATATTCATTAATACTCATGCGGTATGTTTTGTTTATATCAAGCGGCTTGCCGGCGATGAACACGTTAGTTACTTGATCCTCTTTAAGTTCAAAGGCTAGGTTGTGGTATTGCATGTAGGCTCCAGAGTCTGGTGGGAAACGCGTCACGACATTTAAATAGGTTAAAATATCATTGCCTTTGAAATCGATATAGACGACACGGTTTTTAAAAGGCTGTACTTTGAGTATGTCTTTATAACTCACGTCACCTGCATTGATGCTATCGCGCACACCGCCACCACTGATAATGCCAAAATCGGCACCTACGGTATTCATTTGCGCTTGAATAATTACGCGAGCAAGGTTAGTTTGTTCAAAGCGTATTTTGTTACGATCACCCTCGAGTCTGTCATTCACAAAGCCAATTTTACCTTCAATTTGCTTTGCACCTTTTTGTTGGTACGCCGCTAAAAAGGTTTGTAGCGTTGGATCTGGTTTAATGTAATTTGCAGCAAGTACGGATTTTACGCTACCGTCTTTTTGCTTTTTATCTACGTACAAATTAACGGGCAATAATTGATAACTTAGTAGTGATAATTGACCGTTTTCTAATTTAAACTCCGCTTTACCCACATACTTACCCCATTCATGTGCTTGCATTATCCAGGTTCCATTTTGCTGATCAGGTTTACAGGCTAAACCTGGCTTAAAATTCTCATCTGTGACATTTTCTGCAGCCATACACACTGGCTCTTGGGAATGGCCACCAATAATCATATCAAGGGCGTTTCTATCTAAAGAGCGGGCAAGCGTAACATCACCTGGGGCATTTATCCCATAATTGGCATCTACATAATGCCCCATGTGCGTTACCGCAATAGTAATATCGGGGTTATATTTTGCTTTTAATGTTTGGGTAAGTGAGGCGGTTATCTCAACCGGATCTTTAAAATCTAAGTGACCAATGTATTGCGGGTTACCAATTTTAGCGGTGTCTGTCGTTGTTAACCCAATTACGGCAATGGTTAAGCCGCCTTTGTTGAATATTTTATAACGTTCAAAAATAGTTTCGTTAGTTTGTTTATCAAAGATATTAGCCGATAAAAGAGGGAAGTTAGCCCATTGTTGTTGCTGTCTTAATACACTCAATGGATTATCAAACTCATGATTACCTAGTGCCATTGCGTCATAGCCAATTTTCGACATGCCTCTAAAATCAGGCTCAGCAAATTGCAGGTCTGATTCAGGGATACCAGTATTAATATCACCACCTGATAATAATAACACCTGATGCCCTTGTGCTTTTGCATCGGCTCTTAGCTGATCGATTAGTGTTTTACGCGCAGCCATACCATATTCGCCTTTTTCATTATGCCAAAAACGACCATGATTATCATTGGTATGAAGAACAGTTAAGTAGTGTACTGCAGGTTTATTGACAGAGTCACTGGCACAGCCATATAAACCAAGAAATAAAATGAGAAAAACAAGAGTACGCATAAAATACCTATCGATTAACAAAACTCAGTATAGTAGGCGGCTAGTTTAAACTAGTTCGAGTTTAAAAAAACGCACTTCTTCATGTTTTTTCAGCCAATGAGGCTTCACGTTGCTGCTCTACAACCCGTTTTCTGCGTGCGAGCTCATCATGTGCGTATTGAGATTTTTGATGATTTACATCAATCATCCATTTCAAAAAGCTGACGGGAAGTTGGGTGTATGGTTCACCTTGGTGTAGCCCAAAGTCACAAATAGTCGTGTTGTTTGCCATTATATTTACTCCTATCACTGTGTAGGCTGATAATAACAAAAAAAGAGTGATTGATAAGGGGCTTTTTAAGTACCTTGCTAGGCTTAAAGTTAATTAAAAAAGAGTCACCTTGATGTATTGCAAGGCTCTCAGACAATTAACTCACCATAACGTGTTTAAAATTAAAATGTAAACAGTTGTAACTGCAGTGTAATTACTTTGATATGAATTGTAGTGTTAAGTGCTTATGTATCGATTTATAAAATGAATAACACTACTCTATGACGCCTAATGACAATAAAAAATAGGAATAATAATGAAGAAGCTTATCTTAGCGTCAATTTTAACTGCAGCGAGCTTTTCAAGCGCAGCAACCATAGTCGAAATGCAAACGAGCCAAGGAACGATAGAAATTAACTTGTTTGATCAACAAACACCTAAAACAGTAGAAAACTTCCTAAGTTATGTTAATGATGCTGCGTATAATCAAACAGTAATACACCGCTCTGTTGATAAGTTTGTCATTCAAGGGGGAGGTTTTACTTTTTCTGATGAAATGGATCCCATTACAACCAAGCCAGCGGTTATTAACGAACCTGTTTACTCAAATGTAAAAGGCACAATTGCCATGGCAAAGCAGGGCGGCAATGAAAACAGCGCCACTAGCCAATGGTTTTTTAATATGAGTGATAACAGCCAAAACTTAGATTTACAAAATGGTGGGTTTACCGTTTTCGGACAAATAACAGCACAAAGCCAAGAAACTTTAGATAAAATAGCGGCCTTAGTTCATTGTGCAGAGGTACCATTGGTTGGTATTACTAAAGAGCAATGTTCAGATGAAAATGTGGTTATTAGTAATCAAAACTTAGTATCAATACAAACGGTGGTTGTGCTTGATGACGATCCTAATTCAGCACAAAATTTAACACCTAAAGAAAATACATTAATTGATAACGTAGAAGTGACACCACCACAAAGTTCAGACTCTAGTGGCAGTATGGCATGGTTATTAGGCGCACTATTGCTTGTAGCACCTAGGTTAAAACGCACTAAGTAAGCCGTAAAAATAACGGCGACTTATCATAGCCGCCGTTTTTTTAGTTGTAAAGTACGCTCACCAGTAACGTTACCCACATTACAAACACAGCTAAGCAGCCTAGCAAAAATACTCTAAAACGGGCTCTTAAATGATTACTACCAAGGTGAATGAGGCTATGAATAATGCGTGTCGCTACAAATATACACGCCAATACTGCAATAGGGACACTCGCCATATTAAGCTGTAAAGCAAGCAAACATCCCGCATAAAAAAGCACAGGTATTTCAAATTGATTACTAAAATTACGATCAGCGACTCTGACATGATCGCCCGCATTATCAAGGCGCATAGCAGCAAAGTCACTTAGCTGTATGTGTTTGTTTTTAGCCGCCGCAAAACGTCGTTTTCCCATTATTACCATCACAACTAATGAAAGTGTTACCTGAACGAACATGGCTATTATTATTATCTTTTCCATAACTTACCTTATTATTTATATTAACTATTCACAATGTGTTACACAATTAAGTGCTAATTAGTAGCATAGTATTAATTGATAATGGTAGTTTATAAGTGATTTAGTCTTTTTATAACACTAAGCCCATATTTAACAGCAATGGATATAACTAAAATGAAACACATCATCGGCTTAAGTGCAATTGCACTGGCAATATTAAGCGGTTGTTCGAATACCGCCACTCTTTCTCAATCATCACAAACATCACTTTTATCACCAACGCTTGTTGTAAGCCCTAACGATAATCGTGAATACAAAACACTAACACTTGCCAATGATATTGAAGTGATTTTAGTTTCTGATCCAAGCGCAGAAAAATCAGCTGCTTCATTGAGTGTCGGTGTCGGCCTGCTGCACGACCCAATGAGCCAACAAGGAATGGCGCATTATTTAGAACATATGTTGTTTTTAGGCACTGAGCGCTACCCTGACACTAAAGGGTACTCCGATTTTATGACTAAAAACGGCGGGGCGCATAATGCTTATACGTGGCTCGATATTACAAACTACATGTTTAAAATTAATAACGATGCGTTTGATGAAGGCTTAGACCGCTTTTCAGACTTTTTTAAAGCCCCTAAGCTTTACCCAGAATACACAGAAAAAGAAAAAAACGCAGTGAATGCTGAGTGGTCAATGCGTCGTGAAATGGACTTTTTTGGCCAATTTAAACTTGCACGTAAAATGATGGGTGAACACCCAGCTAATCGATTCTTAATTGGTAACCTTGAAACGTTAGGCGATAAAGCTGATAGTTCATTACACAAAGAAACTGTTGATTTTTATAATAAATATTATTCATCAAATATTATGAAAGTGGCGTTAATTTCTAATTTACCACTTGAAGAAATGCAGAAAAAAGCAGAAAAATACTTCGCTGATATTAAAAATAAAAATATTGAAAAGCCAAAAGTATCAGCCAAGCTAGATTTTGATAATGCCGGTGGTAAACGTGTTTTTTACTCGCCAAACGAAGACGTTAAACAATTACAACTCGATTTCACAATTACTAATAATCAAACTGAATTTGCAGTAAAACCTAATCGTTTTGTTGCCTATTTACTTAGCAATGAAATGCCAGGTAGCCCAGCACAAATATTACGTGATAAAGGCTGGGTATCGCAGTTATCAGCGTCTGCTTCACCAAATCAATATGGTAACTATGGCTCTTTAAATGTGAACATAGAGCTGACTGATGAAGGCATGAAAAACCGCGAATCAATTGTCGCGACAATCATGCAATATATTGACTTGATTAAGCGTGAGGGCGTTAATAGTAAGTACTTTAATGAAATTCGCACTTCTTTAAATAATCAGTTTAAATTTTTAGAAAAGGGCGATGAGTTTAACTACGTTAGTGCGCTGACTCAAAGCATGCAAGATTATCCGTTAAATCATGCGATAAACGCACCGTACTACTATGCTAAGTTTGACGCTGATGCGGTGAACAATGTACTTAAGCAACTTAATGCCGATACACTGCGCGTTTGGTATATTTCTCAACAGGAAGATACAGATTCTGAGCTGCATTTTTACGATGGCAAATATAAAATTAACGATATTAGCGACGCAGAAATTGCCAGCTGGGAAAAACCAAGTGAATTTAATTTAGCCTTACCAAGTGTTAACAACTTATTGCCAGAGAGTTTTGCAATTAAAACGCAGGCTTTTAAAGAGCAAAAACACCCAGAACTTAACTATGATAAAAACGGTGTAAAAATCTGGCGCCAAGCAAGCCAGCAGTTTGCAGAGCAGCCTAAAGGTTTAGTTGAGGTGTATATCAACACACAAACAGGGTTGCGTGATATTAACTCAACCGTCCTTTATTCTGTGTGGGCAGATTTATATAACACCCAATTAAGTCAGCTACGAACCGAAGCGGCTATTGCCGGTATGAATGTTAATTTAAGCTCAAGCAATGGCTTAGTTTTATCATTAAGTGGTTTTACCGATAAACAAGATACTTTACTTAAACAAGCGTTAGCTGGATTTGACGATGAAATTTCAGCGCAAGCATTTAATCAAGCGATTGACCGTTATCAACGTGATTTACTCAATCAGCAAAAACAGTTCCCGTATGCACAAGCGTTTAGTGAATATTCAAAACTGACTAGAACCGGTAGTTTTGATACTGACGCGCTTATTAAGGCAGCTCTATCACTGACACTCGCTGATTTACAAGCATTAAAACAAAGCACCTTAGCGAATAATAACTTACGTGTATTTAGCTTTGGTAACTATGATCAAAAAGATATTGATGCCATTGCTGCTGAATTAACGGCTATCTTACCAAATAATCATACAAAATCTGAGTTTGCACGCAGTAAAGCTTGGTTACCACAACAAGGTGAAGCGCGCGTATTACACAAAGATATTGATGTAGCCGATGTAGCCGTTGTGGATATGACCATTCACCCAACGCCAGGTTACAAACAAAAAGCGCAGGCGGCGGTTTTACAAGGACACTTTAGAACAATCGCGTTTGACAAAATGCGTACCGAAGAACAACTAGCTTATGCGGTAGGGGCGTTAGCGCGTCCTATTGAGGATTACTCTGGTATTGGTTTGTTTATTCAAACACCGGTTAAAGGGCCAAAAGAAATTCAAGTACGCTTTGATAAGTTCAAAAAAGAGTACGCTTCTGAGCTTAATGCTATGAGTGAAGAAACATTTGCACAGCTTAAAAATGCAACTTTGGTTTCGTTAAAAGAACAGCCAAAGAATTTAAGCGACGAAATGAGTCCATTGATTAACGATTGGTACCGTGAGAACTTTGATTTTGATTCAAAACAAAAGTTAATTGCAGAAGTAGAAAAAGTCACCCTTGCTGATATTAAAGACTACTACCAGCAAACCATGTTAAATCCACAAGCAGCCCGCTTAAATGTGCAATTACGTGGCAGTAAGTTTAGTGATAGCGAGTTTGCTGATTTGCCAAACCAAACTAAAGTGACAAGTTTAGATGCTTACTACAGCGATATAAAATTGCAAAAGTAAGTTGAAATTACTCAAAAACCAAACAAAACCCAGTAACAATGACTGGGTTTTGTTTTAACGGCGTTAATTATGGTTTTAGTAAAATGGCTACCATTGTCATGTTAGGCCATAAGTAAAAAGCCAATGATGGCAAAGCCTGCAGCAATTAAGGTATAAGGTAATTGCGTTATAGCATGACTGATCAAATTACAGCCAGAGCCTTGTGCTGCTAGTACGGTTGAATCAGAGTAAAAACAGGCTTGGCTACCAAATGAAGACGCTGAAAGTAATGCGCCAATCACCAATGGAATATTTGCATCAACCGCCGTCGCAAGGGGCATGACAATAGGAATTGAAACCGCAAAAATCCCCCAACTTGAACCCGTCGCAAACGCTAATATCGACATCGCAATAAATACCACCGCAGGTAAATAGCCAGCGGTCATATACGGGCTTAAGCTGCCAATCACAAATTGTGGCAAGCCAATTAAGTCGCATACATCCTTAAATATGAATGCTGCTATAACAGTGCCAATAGCCGGTATCATGCTTTTAAAGCCATCAAGCATGCGCTCAATCATTTCGCTAACGCTCATTAATTTTTGTAACGCATAAAATGGCAAAGTGACAGCCATTGTCGCTAATAGACCTTTGTACACATCTATTTCAAAATATACGGTAAATGCGACTAATAAAATAATCGGCAACAAAAAGTTATATAACTTACCTTTAGGATCCGCATCTTCAAAGTGTTCTTCCGCTGCTTTTACTGCATATTCATCGGCGGTTTGTACTTGAGTATAAATCACAGGCTCTAAAATAGGAGCGTGACTTAGCGCCTGTTGCTCGGCTTTTTTCATTGGGCCAAAAGTAGGGATCACGCCGGCAATAACCAGCACCACAGTCAACACCGCAAACCAGGCATAAAACATGTACGGAATGGCTTGAATATAAACGGCAATGCCTTGGCCTTCTTCTGCGATGCCGTTATCCACTAACAGGCCACCAAAAAATACAGCCCACGTTGACAAAGGGACGAGTACACAAATAGGCGCTGCCGTTGAATCAACAACGTAAGCGAGCATTTCACGACTCACTTTAAATTTGTCGGTGATCCGCTTCATGGTTTCACCCACGGTAAGCGCGTTTAAATAATCGTCAATAAATATCACGACACCCAAACAAAAGGTCATAAATAAGGAGGATCGTTTACCTCGGGTGTACTTTAAAGCCAAACTACCAAACGCTGAAGCCCCTCCAGTACGCACTAATAAGGCAATAAGCGCACCAAAGCCGCCACACACAAGTATTAACCAACCAATGGTTTCATCTGTCATTACTTTGAGTGATGTGCTGGCAAAATTTGAGAGAACTTTGCTAGGGTCAGCTAAAACAAAGCCAACTAATGCACCAATCAGTAACGATAAAATAGGGCGGCGTAAAACAACAGCCAATACAACCACTACCGCAGGCGGCAGTAGAGTTAACGCAGAAGGTTCAAGCATTTATAAGATCACAAAATTAAAAGCAGATTTAAAAAGTAAACTGCTTATACAAAAACAAAGAAGATGATAAGTTCGTTGTTAAATCATTTTCCAAGTCACTGCTTTTGCACGCGTGAAGGGCACTTAAAAAATTATGTTAAATTAATAGTTTTAGTGAAACGCGTTGGCTTTGGCGCCAGCCGGCGCAAGGAATGCATGCCGCTATTGTTGTGCCTTTAAAAACATCGGCGCAAAAATAATCTTCTTTTTTATTTCAGTCAATAAAAAAATATCGGGTCGTGAAAAATATTATCAGGAGTTATTTTGAATATTGCTTTTACAACAGAGCGCTTACACATACGCTTCGCACAAATAGCAGATGCGGCGGAGTTACTTAAGTTGGTTAATCAGGCTAATTTCACTAAATACATTGGTGATAAAGGTATTTATACCTTAGACGACGCTAAAAAATACATCAAAGACAGTTTTATATCTGCCCATAAGCAGCATGGCTTTGGGCCTTATATAATCGCATTACAAGATGAAACACTAGTTGGTATTGTTGGGTTTTATCAGCGAGCTGTTCTGCAATATCCCGACTTAGGGTATGCGCTAAAAGACGGTTTTGAAAAAAAGGGCTATATTTTTGAAGCGGCAAATACCTTGCTAAACCATAGACAAAACTTGGGGATTAAACAGGTTACGGCGATCGCCCGCTGTGATAACCGCGCATCAAAAAATGTATTACAAAAGCTCGGTTTTAAAACCCAAGGTCAAGTTATAATAAAAAGCACTAACATTGCGGTAGATGTATATTTACTTAATACAGAGCGAAATTAAATTCGCGCTTTTTCAATTTCTTTTGCCGCAAGGATGTTGATTTGTTGCCACATTTTTTCAAGAGTAGCCACCAATGAATCATAGCCATCAGCATCGATTGGCATAACAGATGAAAAATTATGGATGCTTAGTAAACGCCTACCCGATTCTGGGTGAGTGTAGTATAAACGCCATAGACCTGAAATATCTGCATTACCTTGCAGATCACCGTTAAAGTGGTGTAGTTCGTATTCTAATTCGTAAAATGTTTGTTGCTGTTGGTCGGTAATAACGGGTAAGCCTTTAATAACCATCCAGTTTGTCATGGTATTAAATAATGTTTGCTGCGCGCTGGCACTGAGCATAACATCTGGCGACTCACCCCATAGATGATAATTAGCAGCATGGATTTGATTACTATCTACTTTCATAGCAATACCCCGATTATTCAATGCGCCTCTTAGGGTAACTGTTTGCACGCGCAGTTGTGCCTGTGTATCTTGCACATTTCGCGAAGAGTCATTAATGGGCTGCTCAAATTGGTAATACTGAATTGTTGTTTGAATAGCAGAGCTGCAACCACTGATAAAGATCACACCCGTTAAAAGTAAAAATAGTGCTTTCATTATTGCTTCCTCGGTTGTGGATCGTTAGGTAGTGATTTGTCAAAAATGAGCATATTAGGTTGCTCGTTCAAGCCACGAGTAAGAGGCTGAAACTCTTCTGTTAAACGCTTAATTTGTAGCAGTGTTTGCTCAAGTTGGTAGTGCATTTGAGAGCCTGCTTGATAGCTTGCCATGGTTTTGTCAAACTGGCGCATGGTTATTTCAAATTGTTCCATACTTTTGGTTATTTTTTCGAGATTACGATTAAAGTCGCCAGGTAAATTTTGTGTATCGGGCTTATTTAATAATGTGCGCATCTCACTGGCCAGAGCTTGATACTCGCTAAACGTAGTTTGCATTTTGGCTAAACTGTCTTCAATTTTTAAGTTATTCACTTTATTAAGTACATCCGATACTTGATCGGCAAGTACCGTTATACCGCTCGATACACTAGGAAATACATCGTATTGAGCAAGTTTTTTAAGCTCGCTTTTTGGGGTGTCGGTATAAAAGTCAAAATCGACGTAAACTGCACCGGTTAGCAAATTACCCGGTTTAAGTGACGCTCTCATGCCATTTTTAATCCACTCGTTAACGCTTGTTTTCCAATACTCTTTTGCTACCGAGGTGATATGGTATAAACGACCATATTCTACTTTTATCAATACTGGAACTGCGGTATTTTTGGCGCGAAAATGAGCCGGTTTCCCATCTATAATTACATTGGTGGGCGCTTCAACCACTGTGCCGACGCGTGTACCTCTATACTCAACTGGCGCACCAACACGGAGTCCTCTAATCGATTGTTCGAATTCAATAAGGTAATAATCAAAATCATAAAAACGCTCTTCTAAGGCTTGCTTATAACTTTGACTCAAAGAAAAGCTATGACCATCTTGTGCTAAATCGCCAGGGGCTTGCTGATCAGGTAAGCCAACAGAAATACCGCCTTTTAATAATTTGCTTAGTGAACCGGTGTTAATATTTATGCCATCAGCAGAGAGATCTATTTCAATACCTGAGTTAACCCAAAAAATAGAGTTTAAGGTGATCAGGTTCTCATAGGGGGCTTTAATAAAAATACCGTATTGCATTGCTTGGTTTTTCCAATCAAAGGTGGCGGTTTCTATTTGGCCTATTTTGTAGTTTTTAAAAAATATGCCAGTACTCACATCAAGTACTTCAGCATTGTAACTGAGTAACTTAAAGCGCCCACCTTGAACATCTTTACCAATTAATGCGGGCTCTTCTTGCAGGGTAAAGCGTTTTTTAAGTTGGCTACTTTCTCCCGGTGAAAACTCTAAATAAACCCCTGAAAGTAGGGTGCTCATACCACTGATCCCAGTTTCATCAATGCGTGGTTTTACTACCCAAATACTGGCATCTTCGGTGAGTAAATTATCATAGTTTTTATCTATTTGTGCTCGGGCTATTACACTGTCTTGGCTATCAGAAAGGCGGACGTGATCAATTTGACCTATTTTGACACTTCGCACTTTAATTTCTGTTTTACCAGCAATAATCCCCTCGGCTTGGGGCATAGTGATGTAGATTGTTTGCCCTTTATTTAATTGATACTGATAAAGCATCCAAACACCAACAAATAAGGCAACCACAGGAATGATCCAAATTGCAGAAATACTTGGTTTTTGTGCTACGTTAGCTGTTTTAATCATGCTTTATTCTCTGCGTTATTATTTTTGGTGAGTCCCACAGTAGGCGAGGGTCAAATGCGTGTGCCGCCATCATTTGGCATAATACCATAACGGTAAAAAAGACGATGCCCAAACCGGGTGTAACCGACATTAAGTTTCCTAGCTGCACTAGTGCAACTAATATAGCCACAACAAACACATCAATCATAGACCATTTACCTATAAATTCAGTAAGTTGATACACTTTTGTGTAACCTTTTGTATGCAGGTTGGCAGGTTTTGTA
This sequence comes from Pseudoalteromonas sp. 2CM36K, assembly GCF_023161865.1. Taxonomy (NCBI): domain Bacteria; kingdom Pseudomonadati; phylum Pseudomonadota; class Gammaproteobacteria; order Alteromonadales; family Pseudoalteromonadaceae; genus Pseudoalteromonas; species Pseudoalteromonas sp. 2CM36K. The sequence goes on along the minus strand of NZ_JALNTK010000018.1, from coordinate 32,520 downwards.
ACCATAAAGCACAAAAAGCTCAAAATAAGCGCTTTGGCTAACGGTACCACCACACTGGCAAAAAATATAATAATAGCAATAGGGTATGAGCCGCTATTCCATAACGTAATAACACCCGAAATAAGGGTTGCAGGTGTTTCATCCCCTAGGCTAATAGTGTACATAATAGGGAGCAAATTCGCAGGAATATAACAAATCAGAGAAGTAACTAACCATGCAGCCGCTTTTTGTACGCTGTAGGGGTTTCTTAAATACGTTTTACTGTGGCAACGAGGACAGATTGATTCAACGCTCAGTTGATGGCAAACATGGCAGGCTTTTATATTCTCATCAATAGCCCGCTCAGTGTTTGAAGTATTTTGAAGTGTAGTGACAGGGCTTACTTGTGACCACAGCCTAGCACGATTTAAACGCGTTAATGCACTAATATAAAAAATAACAAATCCCACATAGGCAAAAAAGCTGATACCAAAGCTAACCTCAGCCAATGACATTATTTTTACCATGCTAACTAAAACACCAATCAAAAATATTTCTGACATGATCCAAGGCTCCAGCGTTAAAGTGAATTTTAATAGCTTTCTTGCAACTGCTTGCGGCAGTGCTTTGAGTGCGCCTAAATGCAAAGGGATCAAAATAATCAGCAAACTCATAGGTAAAATAATAATGCTGATATCGATAAATAAGCCAAGTAGGTCACTATCATAGTTAAATAAAATCCGTGCTGCGTCGGGCAGGGTAATAGTTTGGGTAATGCCATTACTACTAAAAGAGATAAACGGATAAAACATACTGCTGAGCAACATTAATAATGCGCTTAAACTCAGTGCGACTATTTCAGTGTCATGGTTTATGTTAATACCGCGGATCTTATGGCTACAGCGTGGGCACAATGCCACTTGTTTGGCATTAATCTCGGGAATATCAATGATAAGATCACAGCTTGGGCAGGCAGTTTGCAAAATGTTAGCTTGTAATTAATTTAATAATTTAAATATTGCTATAAATAATCGTTAAATACAAACGCTGCGGCTAAATTACTAAAGAAAAGTAACCCCAATAACTGAAAATAAAAACGGATTAGGTGAAAGAGTGAAAATTGTATTTTTATTGGCCTTAGTGTGTTTATGTGGCGATAGTTTTGCATTTGTTAATGGTATTAAGCAGCACCAAGTCATTATTGCGGCTAACCCGACTGTTGCGCCTTATGTAATAAGTGAAAATGATCCAGGTATTCAGCTCGAGATTGTAAAGACAGCACTTAACAATCAAGACATAAATTAGGTTGATGTACATTACATGTCAAATCAGCGTGCAGATGCTTTATTGAATCAAGGCCATGTTGATATTGCATTGAATTACTCGGGTATTTTAATTGCTGGCATATATCGAAGCCAATCGGTTGTTAGTTATGAGAATGTGGTAGTGAGTCTTAAAAAGAGTAACTTCACTATTAATACTATTTACGATCTGGCGACTAAAAGTGTTTTAGCATTTCAAAATGCGCCTGCTTATTTACCTAAAGAATTTGGTCACAACTTAGAGAACTTGAGAGGCTATAAAGAAGTATTCAATCAACAAGCGCAGATACACCATTTAATGGCAGGGTGGGTTGATACGATTATTCTCGATAGACTTATATTTCTTCACTATTTAAAGGAATATCAAAAAGCCAATGCCACTAAAGATTTTGTTATTCATGCTATTTTTCCACCTGTGGCAAGGCCTGCGTATTTTAACAATGATTTGCTGAGACTGCAGTTTGATAAAGGCTTGGCCAACATAATTCAAAGTGGTGAATATCGCACCATCATGCTTAACTTAGATAAGCAATATACTTAGCGCGACTTCACTGCTCTTTAATTAATCAAATAAGGCAACAGTTTGACGGGTGAGTGCAATAAGCTCCCCCGATTGTGACCAAATACAGCCATCTTCTAAGCCGTAGCCATCTTTTGAATGATGAGTGATTGCTTCAAAACCCAACCATTCACCTGGCACTAAATTAGGCGCTTGTACAAACTCTAAATACCACGACATGCTACTAGCCGGTGCTGGTTGCTTAAACATTTGTAGTAATGTTGGCGGCCATGCGTCAGTAAGAGCAATAACATGAGCTTCTGTAATTTCTTCAGGCTTGTGTTTAAATCGCATCCAACCACCAAGGTGAGAGGTTTGCGCACTACTAAACGGCATGGCGCCTTGCTGTGGGCATAAATCAACATGCTGAAAAAACTCTGGCATTTTCCCAGGGACAAAGCCTAAACAATGGCCTTCGTTTACAGGGTGTAAGGTTAACGACTTTGATACCGGCACATTAATTGATGAGTTACGATTTTTTGCAAAACAAGCCTGCACGATGACACACACCGCATCATCTTGAATAGCCTTGGCGAGCACTTGGGTACTGCTTTTACCTTCACGTAATATTTCTACCGATAATGAAAACGGTTTTTCAGCCAATAATGGCCCTACAAAGTTTGTACTTAAAGAAAGCAATCTTCTTGATGAATCAACTTTATTGCGCATTGCTTGATAAAGTAACGCAGCAGAGAGGCCACCAAAAGCAGTACGACCTTGGCACCAGTTAGCAGGAAACTGCATGGTATTGGTTAACGGGTCAGTTTCCTGACTCGCTTGGGCAGCTTGTTTTAATAATTGTTCAAAGTGCACAAATAATGTCCTTTTGCTGTTATTTGCTAAATTTATATCACACCCAAACTCATCAGACTAGACAAAAAATAAGCTCCCAAATTACAAAAAATCAGCAATCCCTACTCTTTTTAGGGTTATTTAGTAAATAAATTAAAAAAAATGCGTTTTTTTTCATTTTTACAGTTGAATTAACTTTGTGGCATCCCTATTAACTAGTCATCGAATGTATTAACGAATTTAGAAGTTGGAGAAGATTCATGGGTAGAATTATTGGAATCGATTTAGGTACTACTAACTCTTGTGTTGCAGTACTTGATGGTGACAAAGCACGTGTTATTGAAAATGCGGAAGGCGATCGCACAACCCCGTCTATTATTGCTTATACGCAAGACGGTGAAACGTTAGTAGGTCAACCTGCAAAACGTCAAGCGGTAACTAACCCAACAAACACGTTATTTGCAATCAAACGTTTAATTGGTCGTCGCTTTGAAGACGAAGAAGTACAGCGTGATATCGGCATCATGCCTTTCAAAATTATCAAAGCAGATAATGGCGATGCATGGGTAGAAGCAGGCGGTGAAAAACGCGCTGCACCACAAATTTCTGCTGAAGTATTGAAAAAAATGAAAAAAACGGCTGAAGACTTCTTAGGTGAAGAAGTAACTGAAGCGGTAATCACAGTACCGGCATACTTTAACGATTCACAACGTCAAGCTACAAAAGATGCGGGCCGTATTGCGGGTCTTGAAGTAAAACGTATTATCAACGAGCCAACAGCTGCAGCCCTTGCATACGGTATGGATAAAAGCCGTGGCGAAAACGTAGTAGCGGTATACGACTTAGGTGGTGGTACTTTCGATTTATCAATCATTGAAATTGATGAAGTTGAAGGTGAGCACACATTTGAAGTACTTGCGACAAATGGTGACACTCACTTAGGTGGTGAAGATTTCGATAACCGTGTAATCAACTACTTAGTAGCTGAATTTAAGAAAGACCAAGGTATCGATTTACAAAATGATCCGCTTGCTATGCAACGTGTTAAAGAGGCGGCTGAAAAAGCGAAAATCGAATTATCATCTGCACAATCTACAGAAGTAAACCTTCCGTACGTAACTGCCGATGCAACAGGTCCTAAGCACATGAACGTTAAACTAACGCGTGCTAAACTTGAGTCATTAGTTGAAGACTTAGTCACTAAGTCAATTGAGCCACTTAAACGTGCATTAGCGGATGCTGATTTATCTGTAAATGATATTAACGATATCATTTTAGTAGGTGGTCAAACACGTATGCCACTAGTACAAAAAACAGTTGCTGAGTTCTTTGGTAAAGAGCCACGTAAAGATGTTAACCCGGATGAAGCGGTAGCTGTGGGTGCTGCGATTCAAGGTGGTGTACTTGCAGGTGACGTGAAAGACGTACTATTACTAGACGTATCACCATTATCTCTAGGTATTGAGACGATGGGGTCAGTAATGACAGCACTGATTGAGAAAAACACCACGATTCCTACTAAGAAATCGCAAACATTCTCAACAGCAGAAGATAATCAATCTGCAGTAACCATTCATGTGCTACAAGGTGAGCGTAAACGTTCAAGTGATAACAAATCGCTAGGTCAATTTAACCTAGAAGGCATTCGCCCAGCACAACGTGGTACGCCACAAATCGAAGTAACATTCGATGTTGATGCCGATGGTATCTTACATGTATCTGCAAAAGATAAAGATACAGGTAAAGAGCAAAAAATCACTATTCAAGCATCTTCAGGCTTAAGCGATGAAGAAGTTGAAAAAATGGTTCGTGATGCAGAAGCGCACGCTGAAGACGATAAAAAGTTTGAAGAGTTAGTAGCTGCACGTAACCAAGCTGATGCACTTGTTCACGGTACACGTAAGCAAATTGAAGAAGCGGGTGATGCTCTACCAAGCGAAGACAAAGACGCGATTGAAGCGGCTGTTGTTGACCTAGAAGCAGCAATTAAGAGTGACGACAAAGCAGAGATTGAAGCGAAAACGCAAGCGCTTGCTGAAAAGTCTCAAAAGCTAATGGAAATCGCTCAAGCTAAAGCACAACAAGCTGGTGGTGACGCTGGTGAACAACAACAGTCAGCTAAACAAGATGACGATGTTGTTGATGCAGAGTTCGAAGAAGTTAAAGACGACAAGTAATTGTTGCTAACGCTTCTCGCTAATTTAAAACACATGACCAAATCAAGTGTTTGAGTTAGGATGAACACATGAGGCGCGTAGGCTAAAGCTTAACGCGCCTTTTGCATGTAAAGAGAAGTGAATAAAACGCTTTAAAAATTCAATGATAAATCGATATGATTTATCGGTTTGTCCAGCAGCTAACGCTGTAAATAGAAAAGAGTAGTGTGATAGATATGTCAAAACGCGATTATTACGAAGTCCTCGGCGTAAGCAAAGATGCGAGTGAGCGAGACATAAAAAAAGCGTATAAACGCTTAGCGATGAAATATCACCCCGATCGTACCGCCGGTGATAAAGACCTTGAAACTAAATTCAAGGAAGTTAAAGAAGCTTACGAAATACTGACTGATGCGCAAAAGCGTCAAATGTATGACCAATACGGCCATGCAGCCTTCGAACAAGGTGGTGGCGGTGGTCACGGTGGCTTTGGCGGCGGCCAAGGTGATTTTGGTGATATTTTTGGTGACGTATTTGGTGATATTTTTGGTGGCGGCGGTGGTCGACGTCAATCACGCCAGCAACGTGGCTCAGATTTACGTTACAACATGGACTTAAGCTTAGAAGAAGCGGTTCGTGGTAAAGACGTTGAGATTAAAGTACCTACTTGGGTTAGTTGTGAACCATGTGATGGCAGTGGTGCTAAAGCGGGTTCAAAGCCAAAGACATGTACAACCTGTCATGGTGCAGGCCAAGTACAAATGCGCCAAGGTTTTTTTGCCGTGCAGCAAACCTGTCCGACATGTCATGGACAAGGTCAGATCATTTCAGATCCTTGTAATAAATGTCATGGGCAAGGCCGTGTAGAAAAAACTAAAACGCTATCGGTTAAAATCCCGGCAGGCGTAGATACTGGCGATCGTATTCGCTTATCAGGTGAAGGCGAAGCAGGCATGCATGGTGCACCAGCAGGTGACTTGTATGTGCAAGTATCTGTTCGTGAACACAAAATATTTGTTCGTGAAGCTAATAATTTATATTGTGAAGTACCAATAAGCTTTACCACCGCAGGCCTTGGCGGTGAAATTGAAGTGCCAACGCTTGATGGCCGTGCAAAGCTTAAAATACCGTCAGAAACACAAACGGGCAAAATGTTCCGTATGCGTGGCAAAGGTGTTAAGTCAGTACGCAGTGGTGCTCAAGGCGATTTAATTTGTAAGGTTGTGATTGAAACGCCTGTTAATTTAAACGAGCGTCAACGTGACTTACTTAAAGAATTAGATGAAAGTATGGGCAAAGACAGCTCAAAAAACCGTCCTAAAGAGCAAGGCTTTTTTGATGGGGTTAAAAAGTTTTTTGATGACTTAACTAAGTAATTAGTCGGATCAATAGACCCTAGTAAAACCGGCGCTTTTTTAGCGCCGTTTTTTTATGTTTAATGTGCTAAATTATTAGGGAAATTTATTTTGGACTTTATCAGATGACCCCCGCTATAGAGCAGCTAAAAAAAAGCAATATTAAGTTTGACATACTCAGTTACGAGCACGATATAAACAATACTAATTACGGCCTCGAAGCGGTTGAAAAGCTTAATCTAAATAGCGCCCAAGTATTTAAAACCCTAGTGCTAGAAACCTCAGAGCAACAGCTTATTGTAGCGGTGACTCCCGTCACTCAGCAGGTTAATTTAAAACAGCTTGCGAAGCTTTGTGCAGTAAAAAAAGTGATGATGGCAGACCCACAAAAAGTGCAGGCGAGTACCGGTTATATTTTGGGAGGAGTAAGCCCCCTTGGCCAAAAAAAGCGGCTAAAAACTTACATACACTCCAGTGCGTTAGATTTTGAAATGATATATGTTAGTGCCGGAAAACGAGGGTTAGAAGTAACACTAAGTGCAAAAAGCTTAGCACATATAACCCAAGCTTCGTTTGCAGTTTTTTAAACTTTTGTTTAGCTAAAATAAGGGGATACAAGTATCCATCTGATTACTTGCGGCAATAGGTATTGTTAACTAATGTTGTTACTACACATTACACGTTTTTGTTAATACCTTTTAGATTGGCGTGTCGCCTTTACTTTGTTTTAACGAAAATTTGCTCGCAGCTATTTTGGTAAAACATACGCATGAAAATACTTGTTGTTGATGATATGCCGTTAATGCGTCATGTATTAATTAATATGTTAAGGCAGTTAGATTATAAAGATATTGTTGAAGCCACAGATGGGCTTCAAGCATTAAACATACTGCAAAATCAAATGTTTGATTTGGTTATAACAGACCTTCATATGCCTAAAATGGATGGCATTACTTTACTTGATAATATTAGAAAAGATGCCGAGCTGAAAAACCTTCCTGTACTTATGGTGACCTGTGAAGATAGTTCTTCGACTGTCAAAAAAGCGATTAATGCTAAAGTGTCAGGGTTTATCGTAAAGCCTTTTAATATGAATGTGTTATCAGCTCAATTAACCCGTTTATCGATAAAAGCCTAAAGCGAATCGTTTATAAAGTAGAGTTATCTACCGACTGTTTAAAAAATATATTAGCGTAACAGCCGTTCATTATTTTCTACCGCTGATGTGATAGCATTATGCTATTAACTAATCGTAAAGTAATTATTGAGGAAGTATGGCTAAGCCCAATAAAAAAGGGCCTACAAAAACGGTCGATATATTTTGTTCTGCGTGTAAGGCACCGTTATTCAAATACCGTAAAGGTGGCAAAGGTGCTTTAGTAAAATGTTTTATAGAAAGAATAACCCAAGATCACACCCATACTGAATGCGTATGCCCAGGCTGTGAACGACCTTTTGCCCGCCCCACAATTATAAGAGGAACCCCTGCCTATAAAATGATTGGTGGTAAAGTTACTTTTAAATAAACCCTTCGTTTATAGCCTAAAGTAGTGCGGGGCGGACATAAGCCCTTGTTTGCTTTTATTTCACTGGTAAGCTTCGCTGGTTTTGCTGTTTCAATGATTGAAAAAAACCCTCCCCATGGATTGGGCCAGTCAGTTGGGTTTTAAAATGGAAAAGGATAGACGTGTGATCGCACTTTTATTTGATATTGTTGGTATGAGTGGTACTTTTTTAGTGGTTGGTTCATTTTTTTTGCTGCAACTAAATAAAGTTTCACCTAAAAGTTTAACGTATAACTTAATGAATTTAAGTGGCGCTATTTTGTTACTTATTAGCCTTTGTTATAACTTTAACTTAGCAAGCTTTGTGATTGAAATATTTTGGATTGCAGCCTCATTAATTGGCTTATACAAATATTTTAAAGACAAACCTGTCGTTGCAAAAGCGTAAATTAAGCTAAAACAGCACACCTTAAAAGGTGATTAAACCGTGGAATGTAATATTTCACGGTTTTTTAGTTTCAGTATAATTGTTAACAAAAAGTTTCTTCTGCAAAGGGGGATAACTCGTTACAATATTGGCTATTACTTATTATTGGCATCATAGTTGTCATAGGCGTTTATGTTCTCCATCCCCAAAAAAATTATTTTTGCCTGTATATTGTTAGTACTATTATTAGTGATCACCTTTTCGTTTGGTCGTGCTTATGATTTAGGGCAAGCCAAAATTCAAGCTGATCAACAAGTCATCCAATTAAATAATTATATCGATAACGAACTCGCTCGATTTGCGGCTATCCCTCAGCTGCTAATTGAAAATAACGTATTGATTCGTTTTACTAATAATGAATCACAACACTTTAATGCAATTAACAATTACCTTGCTGATATTCAACAAGCCAGTGGTGCCTCAGATGTATACATACTAGATACTCATGGCGATGTTATTGCCAGTAGTAACTGGCAAACCGACTATACATTTTTAGGTAGTAACTTTGCATTTAGACCTTATTTTAAACAAGCGTTTGCCGGTGAAAAGGTCGCATACTTTGCACTTGGTCAGCGCTCAAAAGAGCGCGGAATTTATTTTTCCCAAGCTATTTACCTAGATGGAAAAGCCATTGGCGTGGTGACGCTTAAAACTAATGTCGCTAAATTTGAAAACGATCGTTCGCTTTTAAATACCTCAAAAGGAAGCCATTTTTATTTGCAACTTGCCGATAATATTATTGCCATGTCAGATGAACCCGCATGGCGTTTAAATAGTTTTACAGAGCTTGATATTACCGCGCGTCGTGATATTAAACAGCGCCGTGCTTACTTAGATCATCAACCGCTACAAATTAAGCAACAGCGCTACAAAAGCCAAGGCATTGAGCAATTTAAAATTGCTGAAGATGAATACGTTGCCGCCTCAAGACCCTTAACTCATCTGAATGCAACCATGACAGTGCTTGTTGATATTTCAAACATTAACGCCTTACAGGTGCCTAGATTACTATGGCTAGTGTTATTTTATTGGGTGTTTATTTTTGTTGGATATAGCTTATTGGCACGCTTTGCCGGGTATAAAAAATTACTGTATTCGCGTCACAGTTTAGAGCTCGAAGTACTAGAGCGTACTCAAGCACTCGAAAAAGCCCAAACCGCATTAGTACAGTCGGCAAAATTAGCCACTATTGGGCAATTGAGTGCGGGCATTAATCACGAAATTAACCAACCGCTCAGCGCAATGAACACCTATTTAGCCAGTGCTAAAATTTTCCTAAAAAAGGGAAGGCTTAACGCATTAAGTGAAAACTTAATCATTATCGAGAATTTGGTAGAGCGGGTGCATAAAATAGTGGCGCAGCTTAAACACTTTAGTAAACCGGCGACCATGCAACTTCGGCCTCATCCACTGTCGGCGTTATTAAACAATGCGTTGATGATCACCCATCCGCAACTTAAACAAGACGATGTTAACGTAAGTGCACCGCAGTTTTCGCAAGAGATCACGGTGTGGGTCGATGCGTTAAAGTTTGAACAAGTATTAGTTAATGTGATCACCAATGCATCACAGGCAATGAAAGGTGAGTCAGTTAGAGAGCTCAGTTTTGATGTTGAATGCTTTGAAGAGCGCGTTAAGCTTTCTATATTAGATAGTGGCCCTGGTATTGAGCATCATGTGTTGGGGTCTATTTTTGAACCTTTTTATAGTACCAAATCAAGTAACGGTTTAGGGCTGGGCTTGTCGATTTCAAAGCAAATTATTGAATCATTTAATGGGTACTTAACTGCACATAATCGCCCTGGAGGCGGTGCGCAATTTATTATTAGTTTATCAAGCATAGAGGCCACTAAAAATGATTGAAGCCGTTGTTTGCAAACAGATTATTGTTATTGATGATGAAGCGATGATCCGCGATTCATTGAATCAGCTATTAACGCTCGAGGGGTATGAGGTACAGTGTTTTAGTGATGCAAGTGTTGCCTTAAGTCGGTTAAATCGCAGTTTTTGTGGCATTGTACTCAGTGACATAAACATGCCCACTATGGATGGTTTAACGTTTATTGAGCAGGTAAAAGCATTCGATAGCGAACTACCCGTGATATTTTTAACCGGTTATGCTGATGTTTCTGTTGCGGTAAAAGCGATGCAACTAGGCGCGTATGATTTATTTGAAAAACCACTGAACGAAAATTTATTAGATTGTATTGCCAGAGCCTCAGATAAACGTGCTTTAGTAATGGAAAACAGAGCGCTGAAGCGCGCGGTTGAGAAAACGTCGGCGCCCGGTGTGCGTATTTTAGGTGATACGCTTAAAATGCAGCACATGATGAACCTACTCAATACGGTGATTGATACACCAGCTGATGTGCTGATTGAAGGTGAAACTGGCACAGGTAAAGAATTAGTGGCTCGCTATTTACACGACCATAGTACGCGTTCAAGCTGTCAGTTTGTGGCTATTAACTGTGGCGCAGTCCCAGAGCAATTAATAGAAAGCGAACTGTTTGGGGCTATCAGCGGAGCCTTTACTGGCGCAACACACGATCGCAAAGGTAAATTTGAGTTTGCTCAAGGCGGCACCGTTTTTTTAGATGAAATTGAAAGCACTCCTTTATCACTTCAAGTTAAATTACTACGGGTGCTTGAAGAGCGAAAAGTAACCCCCGTTGGTGCTAATAAAGCGATAGAGCTTGATATTCGTATTGTCGCAGCCACCAAAGTCGATTTACTTTCGCTGGTAGAAAAAGGTGAGTTTAGAGCCGATTTATATTACCGATTGAGTTTAGTAAAAGTCAGTATTCCTGCATTGAGAGACAGAAAAGCAGATATTCCACTGTTATTTAAGCATTTTAGTTCTATTGCTGCGACCCGCTTTCATAAACCGTTAGGAGCACTCAATATAGAACTACAACAACGTTTACTAGCGCACGATTGGCCTGGCAATGTGCGGGAATTGAGAAATCAAGCCGAGCGCGCGGTATTGCTAGGCCCCGATCTGGCATTTGCACAAAGTGATTCAAGCAACAGCACGCTATCATTAGATTTGAGCCTAGCCGAAAAGGTCAGCTTTTATGAGCACTCCTTAATTGAAGAGGCGCTAGAGCTTAACCATGGCAGCATTAAAGACACCATGACAACCTTACAAATTGCGCGTAAAACCCTCTACGATAAAATGAGTAAATATAACCTTAATCGAGATATGTTCACCGATTAATGGGTGGAAATGGTGATATTGAGTGTTTTTTATGTGTGGAAACCCGCACATTTCAATGTTTATTTTTAAACCTTTATTTTTTAAATTACTGAAAGTATTTATTATTTTTTAGTTGGTCATGTTCTTGCTTTGTAGGTGCAGACAACAAGTAGCATCACATAATTAGCACACATAATGAAAAACAATATATTCCAAGGTTCAGTACTTGCTGCGTTATGCAGTGCTGCCACGTTACCTGCAACCACTTTTGCAGCAGACTACACAGTGTATGGTAAAGCCGAAGTACAAATTGCTAACACCGATACAGGCATAATGCGTTACGCTGACGAAGGCACGCAAATAGATGCCCCTTTTTCGCGTATTGGCATTAAAGGTGACCATAAATTAAATGAGTATTTTACCGCGGTATTTAAATACGAAGTTCAAGTAAAAGGTTTTGAACACGACGACACCAATGAGCCTTTTGCAGCACGCAATACTTACTTGGGCCTAAAAGGCGCATTTGGTGAAGTGGTGGTTGGGCGAAACGACACGCGCTTTAAATATTCAGAAGGTAAGCTTGATAATTTTAACGAAACCCAAGCTGATATTGCTCAAGTAATTGCAGGGCAAGACCGCTTAGGCGATACCATCACCTATACCTCTAAGTATTGGCATAACGCGCAGTTTTCATTTACCTATGCACCAAAAGATGACAACAAAGATAACGAAGCAGGATTTGCTGCTACGCTAATTTACGGCGACCGTAATTTAAATAAAACACCTTACTCTATTTCAATCAGCCATGTCGATTCGCTTAATAACATAAAAGCAAGCCGTATTGCGGGTGTGTATAAGTTTGAAAAATTACAATTAGGGGCATTGTACCAGCATTCAGAATCGATTGACGGCGCTAAGTCTGGCAACGGTTATGTACTAAGCGCAAGCTATAAGTTAGACAAATGGGTACCTAAAGTACAATTTGCAAAAGATGATTCAAAACTACGTCAAACATCAGACGCTACCCAGTGGACCACGGGTGTAGATTATGTATTTGACAAGCAAACCACAGCTTACCTTTTATACACTGACCTCGACCTAGAAGAAAATGCTGATAGCAGTGTTGCACTTGGTCTTAAATATAAATTTTAAGGGCTAAACAAATGACAAAACGTATTTTAGAAAATAACGCGAATAAAAAGCCATTTATGCAATGGCTGTTATTGTTACTTGGCCCATGTGTCATGCTACTTACTTGCTTAGTTGAGCCGCCAGTAGGGATGTCGGCGGCAGCATTTAAAACCGCAGGCTTAGCATTTTGGATGGCCTCGTGGTGGGTGAGTGAGGTAGTGCCTATTCCTGCTACTGCGTTACTCCCTTTAGTGATTTCGCCGATTGTTGATATAGCAGCGATAAAAAGTGTTGCAGCGCCTTATGCGCATCCGCTGATCTTTTTATTTTTAGGTGGCTTTTTAATCTCAATAGCGATGGAGCGTTGGGGGTTACACAAGCGTATTGCATTAAAAACAATGCGTTATGCAGGTAAAAAACCAAGCTTACAAATTTTAGCGATGATGTTAGTGACTGCATTTTTATCAATGTGGATGTCTAATACCGCTACCGCAGTAATGATGCTTCCTATCGCTTTATCTATTACCCATTTAGTTAAAAGCTCAGACCCTAGTAATGAAGGTTTCGGTAAAGCCCTTTTACTGTCGATTGCTTATGGCGCAAGTATTGGTGGTATTGCTACATTAATTGGTACTCCACCAAATGCATTAATGGCTGCGTACCTATCAGACAGTTATCAGATTGAAATTGGCTTTGCCGAGTGGATGATTGTTGGTGTGCCATTAGCGCTCGGTATGTTGCTGATCAGCTGGATTTGGTTAACTAAATTCACTTATAAAGTCGATGCGAATGTACAAGCGAACAAGCGTATTGATACCAAAGCGGTATTCTCTTCACAATTAAAAGACTTAGGTCTAATGCAGCGTGCTGAAAAGGGCGTGTTGTTTGTATTTGTGCTTGCCGCTATTTGTTGGATATTTAGACCTTTATTAGGTGATGTTACCGGGCTTAAAATTTCAGATACCGGTATTGCTATTGCTGCAGCATTACTACTGTTTGTACTACCGGCAAATAAAGGCAGCGATGCGCGTATTTTAGATTGGGAAAGTGCCGCTAAAGTGCCGTGGGGTGTGTTGCTTTTATTTGGTGGCGGATTAACACTTGCCTCGCAAATAAAGTCATCAGGATTAGCTGATTACATTGCTAATATGATTGAAGGGGCGAGTACTATTCCATTAGTAATGAGCATTCTTGTTGTGGTTGCGCTGATTACGTTCCTAACTGAAATAACCAGTAATACGGCAACTGCAGCAGGCTTTTTACCACTGCTAGGCCCCGTTGCTGAGTCAGTAACAGGCAGCCCGTTAGTGTGGGTTATTCCAGCTGCGATTGCGTGTAGTTGTGCGTTTATGATGCCAGTAGCCACACCACCCAATGCGATTGTGTTTGGCTCGGGTGAAATTAAAATGAAAGACATGATCCGTGCTGGTTTTGTGTTAAATATTGTCGCTATTGTTTTAATTACCTTAGTAACAATGACCATAGCAGCCCAAGTTTTTGGTTTTTAATAACCCACTTTAATCAACTAACAAAACAGATAACCGATGCACACAAAAGCAGTGCATCGGTATGCGTTCCAACCAACCTGTTGAGTGTTTTTGCAATCCTTTTCCTCGTGTTGCAAAATCACTCTTTATTGCTCGAGTAACAGAACAAGGTTATAGTCTTGAAAACGTTATAAATCGAGTAGCTTATTTTGAACACTGACACATTATCTACAGGATCTTTGCGTTCGCAATTTAATGAACTAAAGCATGCTTTTGAAGACACCCCTTATTTACCCATTGAGCAACGTCTTGCTTTACTCAAGAAAGTACGCGCTAACATTGTAACGTTAGAGCAAGACTTGATTGCTGCAGTATCTAAAGATTTTGGATACCGAACGGCGTTCGATACCGTAGTGGGGGATATTTTGCCCACCATGCAGGGACTTGCGCATATTATTAAAAAGCTACCTCGATGGTCTAAACCAAGTCAGCGCAGCGCGGGGTTAAGCTTATGGCCCTCAAAAGTAAGTGTAACCTATCAGCCTATTGGCGTGGTCGGTGTGATTGCACCATGGAACTATCCTATTCAACTAGCATTGGTACCTGTTATTACTGCGATTGCAGCGGGTAACAGGGTGATGTTAAAGCTCAGTGAATTTACGCCTAACACCAATGCCGTTATTGAAAAAATATTTGCAGGTGAATTAAGGCAGCACTGTACAATTATTCAAGGTGGTAGCGACGTGGCAAGTGAGTTTTCATCATTGCCATTTGCGCATTTGCTATTTACAGGCTCGACTGCCGTTGGCAAGTTAGTTATGGCCGCGGCCAGTAAAAATTTAACGCCGGTAACATTAGAGCTCGGCGGAAAATCGCCCGTGATTGTGTTAGAAAAAGCCGATGTAAATAAAGCCGCGCGTGCATTATTATTTGGAAAAATGGCCAATGCAGGGCAAATATGTGTAGCGCCTGATTACGTGTTTGTTCCTAAAGCATTGGAGCACCAATTCATTAAAGCGCTTTGTATCCTTTATAAAAAACACTTTAAGCAAGGTGTTGAAGGCAAAAACCTGACCTCGATTATAAGCCCTGCACATTATCAGCGTTTGCTGGGTTATTTAGAGCAAGCACAAGAGCAAGGCGCTAAAATTACTAAACCGCTTGAACAAAACCAGCAAGATGGCGAAAAGCATCGTATGGGTCTGCATATTGTTACGCACGTAACAGATGAGATGACATTAATGCAAGAAGAGCTATTTGGCCCCATTTTACCCATTATGAGTTACGACAAATTAGAAGACGTGCTTAATTATATTCGATTACGCGACCACCCATTAGCCCTTTATATTTTAGGTCAAGATAAACAGGCGCAACAGTACATTATTAAGCAAACACTTAGCGGAACAGTTGCTGTAAACGACACATTAATACAAGTAGCTGCCGATGATGTGCCGTTTGGTGGCGTGGGGCATTCGGGGATGGGGCATTATCACGGTAAAGAAGGTTTTCTCACCTTTAGCCATGCAAAAAATACCTTAGTCTCTGGCTCGGTTAACCCGCGCATTGGTTTATTACTTAAACAAAATAAATTACTGATCAAAGTGCTAAAGTGGCTTTATGTAAAATAGCTTGCAACGCTTAAAATAAAAAAGCTGAATGAATCACTTCATTCAGCTTTTTTAATAGCTAACTTAAAACAGTCGTCCTTCGCCAGCATAAGTACCCGCTAAAATTTTGGTATAAATTGCATCGGCTTTTTCTTTGGCCTCAGCTACCTCTTTCGGGAGCATAGTACGTTCATCAAGTTTACGGCTTTGACTGGCTTGCATGTTGCCGTTATACTCGGCAATGGTATTCCACACATACGACATTTCAAGATTTTTTGGCATTCCTAAGCCTTCAAAATACATCAGTGCTAAATTAAACTGCGCCAATGTGTAATTATTAGCAGCGGCTTTTTCATACCATGTTCTGGCGGCTTTATAATCTTGGCTAACACCATCGCCATTTGCATACATTACACCTAAGTTATACTGTGCTGCGGGAAGGTTCTTATTTGCTGCTTTTTCAAATAAGGTTATGGCCATTTGTTTGTCTAATTTAACGCCATTACCTTCATTATATAAAACCGCAAGTGCAAACATTGAATCTACATGGTTTTTCTTTACGGCTTGTTGGTAAAGCTCAGCTGCTTTGTAATAATCACGGGTAACGCCATGGCCACCTTCGTATAGCTTACCTAATTCGTAAATACCCGGTGCATAGCCTTTGTCAGCTAAATAATTAAACTCTTTAAGTGCTTCTTCAAATTCACCCGCATTAGCAGCTCTGATCCCTTCTTCTAGTCCAGCATGAGCAAGAGGGGTAGCGAGCATAATACCGGCCAGTAGCAGTGCTTTAAAATTAGACTGTGACATAAGCATGTCTCCAAATTAGTTGTCGTTCTATGTAAGCGCCATAAAAGTAAAACTTACCTAGTGAATCTATTAGGGATAGGTAAAAAATTATGAGCTAAATTAATAACGCCAACGTTTATAACCTAGGTATACAAACGTATTAACAAGTAGCTTTAACTATAGCTCAAAAATTCTAAACTTAAGCACATAGTCATGATATAAATTGCGTTAGCTTGCGATTCTATAGAAAAATGAAAAAAATAAAAGCGAGCAATGGCTTACATAATTACTTATGATGATTTTTGGCAACCAAAGCATTATAAAACGGGGTCTGTTAATGTTAAATAATTTAAAAAATATAAAACTAAGCAAAATTATTTTTATAACCAGTTTATTGTTTATTGCCAGTTGTTCTACCTCCTTTGCTTATAACAACCTTGGTTGGCTGTCTTCGTTTTGGATAGACGATTATGTCGACTTAAATAAAAGCCAATCAACGCAGTTAAAAGTGATTATTAATAACACCCGAGATTGGCATCGAGAGGTTGAGTTACCAAAATATAAAGCCGATTTACTCGACTTAAGGCAGTTGCTCGATAAACAAGCCGATACAGCGCAGTTAATGGCAAAAATAACGCAGGTAAAGCAGCATTGGCGCAATTTACTTTTGTACGCGAGTGATCCCTTAATCGAGCTGGCAAAAACGTTAACTCCATCACAACGCAGTGAAATGGTAGAAAACATTCGTGAGCAAATTAATGATGAAATAAAAGAGCACGCTTCATTAACCAAAGAGGAGCATCAGCAGTCTCGTTTAGACAGGCAACTAGACTACTACGAACAATGGCTTGGTAAGCTCACCTCAGAGCAGCGAACGCTAGTGTCACAAGCCAACAGTGAATATATCAGCACCAGCAATTTATGGTATGACTATAAACTAACTCGGTTAGGTGCACTTGAGGCACTGTTTAATCAGCAAACCCTTGATGATGCCCAATTTGCGCAGCAGTTACGCACTATCATTACAGAACGAGAGCTGTTTATGAGTGCTGAACTCATTGAGAGAAATGAGGAAAATTTAAGGGCATACGCACAGTTGCTGGTTAAATTAAATCAAACCTTAAGCCCTAAACAAATTGCACATGTTGATGAGGAGTTTGCTGACTTGGTTGGCACAGTTAATGAATTGCTTACAGAATAGCTGCATTTAACCAGTCCTTTTTGCTTATTTTAAAGGTGGTTGTTAAGCGTAAAGTTGTGATTATTGCATTTCAGGATTAATTTAAACCAGTAGCTTTGATTTAAGTCTTTTATGGATATAGCCGCTCTCAACAGTACAAAAATATTACGTAAGCATGTCTTAAAATGGATGTGTTTATTTTTAGGTTTGCTGTCATTTATTTTTGCTGTGTTTAACCTATCAAAAAATCATTTTTATATTGTAGGTGGCTTAGAAGTGTGATTTCCGCACTTTGTTTTTATACCATTGGTTAAAAACAAGCAACGAAATTGGTATGCCATAACGGTTTGTATGACTGTAACGCTCGTTATATTATGTAGAACCTTTTTGGCACCACTTAAAAATGGTTTGTTTTTGTGGGCGTTTTCTTTACCCATTTTGTATTATCTACTTCTTGGTCGAAAATACGGTATTGTGTTATCGGCCACACTTTTGGTTATGCAATCATCAGTATTGCTTTATAAATTACCAAGCCCTTCTTTTTCCTCTTTTAACCAAGCGCTCAACTTACTGTTTATTTATATTATTATATGGGTCAGTTCTCATGTTTTTGAAGAAAATAGGGCCGAATTTTCTAAGCGACTTAAAAACTTGGCTTTACTTGCTCCTCTCACGGGCGCAGGAAACCGTTTATCTGTGAGTCATTATTTTGAAGTGGAGATAAAAGACAAGTCACAGTTGTACTTGTTTTTAATTGATCTTGACCACTTTAAACAAATAAATGATGAATACGGCCATGATGTAGGAGATAAAGTGCTGGTTGAGTTGGCAACTCTATTTAGGATTACTTTTGCAAAAGGGTATGTATTTAGGGTGGAGGGTGAGAATTTTTTTTAATGAGCAATTTTGATAGTGCACAATCCGCGCTGGCAATGGCTGAAAATCTTAGACAAGCCGTTGCAAATAAATATATTGAAGCCAATGGTATAACCATAAATTTAACAGCCAGTGTTGGCGTAGTTAAGTACCAACAACTAAATTTGGCTGAATTAATAGCGCAAGCAGGTAAGCAGCTTTATAAGGCAAAAGATGCGGGGCGCAATGCGGTTTTTTCTGATATTAACCTCTGTGCAGATGCGGCTTAATACATTTGATCAAAATTAGGAATACTGTTCTCCCAAATCGGTCTTTCTTTGCCAATGTATTCACGCACGGCATCAAAAAACAATCGTGTTCTTACCGGTAAATCTCGGTGTGGGTATACAGCATACATTGCATTATGTTCCATTAATTTTACATCCGTAAGTAAGGGCACCAGTTGCCCATCAATCACTTCTTTATCTAAAATAAATGCCGGCGCTAAAAAGTAGGTGGTGCCAGAGAGAGTTTTCATCAGTAATACTTCTGCATCGTTTGCTCTAAACACACTTTTTATTTTTTGCGCACAGTGCTCGCCAGTGTGGTTATAGTAATTTATGCCTTCTACCCGCAGTGAGTTGCTGGCATAACTGGCCGCTGGCAATTGTGCCAAATCAGTGATTGTTGTAGGCATACCGTATGTTTCTATAAACGCTGGCGCGGCTAATAGTAACAAACGATTACGGGCAATTTTACGAGCAATTAATGATGAGTCTTTGGGCTCACCCACTCTAAACGCTAAATCAAATCCTTCAGATACAATATCAACCAATCGGTCATCTAAACGCAGTTCTACTTCCACTTGCGGAAAGCGTTTTTGAAAATCGTTGATCACTGGCTGTAAGTAGCGTCGACCTATTAAAGTAGATGCGGTTACTTTTAATACGCCGCGTGGCTCTTGGTGGTAGTTTTCTGCCATGCGCACCGTTTCGCCAAGCAGACTTCGTAGCTCACCTGCTTTTTTTATCATTTCAGCGCCCGCTGCTGTAAGAGAGAATGAGCGGGTTGTTCTGTTCAATAGCCTTACTCCAAGTTCATCCTCTAACCGACTAATTTGCTTAGAGATCACTGAGCGGTCAATATTTCGTATTTCGGCTGCTTTTGCAAATGAGCCTTGCTCTACCACTTCAAGCAGCATTAATAGTCGACTGGTTGTATCCATTATTTCATCACGTAGTGAGTATTGATGCCATTTTGGCACTAATGAATTTAAAAATCTATTGTTTTTGTCATCAAGTATGTTCCGTATTATGCAACGCTAAATTAAAAGGAGCGTCGTTATGAACAAACACTTAATTGCTATAGCATTATCTGTTGCATTAATCACACTGGCCGGTTGTGCCGATGAAGATACAACACAATCAGCACCCGCACAGCAACAACAAGCAATTGATGTAGCCGAGGTCTTGGTTAAGCCAGTTCAAAGTTGGCACACCTATACAACACGCTTAGAGTCACCGCAAAAAGTGGCATTAATGCCGCGTGTATCCGGCATTATTGAGCAAATTGAATTTAAAGAAGGGGATAGCGTTAAACAAGGCGATGTATTATTTCGTTTAGACGATCGCTCATTCGCTGCAACCGTTGACAGTTTAAGCGCTCAGGTTAAAAGTGCTCAAGCAGCACTTGAACAAGCAAAAAGCGAAGCATCGCGTGCGGTACGCTTAACTGAGCGAAAAGCCATTTCGACTGAGCAAGCACAAGCGCGTACATCGACTCTGCGTCAGCGTGAAGCACAACTTGCTGCACTGCAAGCGCAGCTTAAAGCTGCAAAGCTCGATTTAGAGTTTACGTCAGTGGTTTCTCCTATTGATGGCGTGATTTCTCGCGCAAATATTACCAAAGGTAACAACGTACTTGCAGGGCAAAGCGTGCTTACTTCAATTGTTTCTAATGACAAAATGTACGCTTACTTTGATGTAGATGAACGTACTTGGAATAGCGCATTTGACGAAGTAACAGCTGCAAGCAAACAGCCTGTTGTAATGCAAAAAGTAGGGCAAGACGATTTTAACTATAGCGGCCATATTAACTTTATAGATAATCAAATTAACGCATCTACAGGCACTTTACGCGTTCGTGCGGTATTTGATGATCGCAGTAACGAGTTGCGTTCGGGCTCATTTGCACGCATTAAGTTAGCTGCTAATGCAGTGCGTGACACTGTCATTATTCCAGACAGAGCCATAGGCACAGATTTAAAAAATCGCTTTGTGTTAACGGTAGGCGAAAACAATGTGCTGCAGTATAAGCTTGTAACGGTAGGTGAGCGCTATGGATCGTTGCGAGCCATCACATCAGGACTTGAGCAAGGCGATGTTATTGCTGTAAATGGCCCTGCTCGTGTAGGACCGGGTATGCCGATATCACCAAATAAAGTGGCAATTAATACCCAAGGCGTGGCATTTACGCTAAGTGCTAATCCTGCCGATTTAGTTGCTAAGCAATAAGGTTATTAGATGAAATTTTCACACTTTTTTATACAGCGACCGATTTTTGCGGCCATGCTGTCGTTGATTATTTTAATTGCAGGTAGCATTTCATTATTTCAGCTGCCGGTCAGTGAATACCCAGAAGTCGTACCACCGACAGTGGTTGTGACTGCCAGTTATCCAGGTGCGAACCCGACGGTTATTGCACAAACAGTGGCAACACCGCTTGAGCAAGAAATAAATGGCACCGAAAACATGCTGTATATGTTTTCACAAGCAACCAGTGACGGACGTATGACGCTCACGGTGACATTTGCGTTAGGCACTGATTTAGACCGTGCCCAAGTGCAAGTGCAAAACCGAGTAAATAGTGCGCTGCCGCGTTTGCCACAAGAAGTGCAACGTTTAGGGGTTGTTGCTGAAAAATCATCACCCGATTTAACCATGGTGGTGCATTTATATTCACCCCAAAATAGCCATGACACCGCGTATTTATCAAATTATGCCGATTTAAATATCAAAGATGAAATAGCGCGTTTACCTGGTGTGGGTGATATTCGTTTATTTGGTGGTGGTAAATATGCAATGCGAGTTTGGCTTAACCCAGATGCGCTAGCATCACGTGAGCTTACTGCAAGTGACGTGGTCAATGCACTACGCTCGCAAAATCAGCAAGTTGCAGCGGGCAGTTTAGGTTCGCAACCGATTTCAAATGACAGTCAATTCCAAATTTTATTAAACGTCAAAGGACGCCTTAATAGCATTGAAGAGTTTAAACAAGTCATTATTAAAGTTGGGGAGCAAGGGCAGCTTACGCGTTTGTCAGATGTGGCACGTGTTGATTTAGGCCAAGATTCTTATGCATTGCGTGCTGAGCTTGATAATAAACCCGCTTTAGCGATGCCAATATTTCAACGCCCAGGGTCAAATGCCATTGAGCTCTCTGATCAGGTGCGTGAAACGATGGCACGTTTATCAAAAGACTTTCCAGCAGGTGTTGAATACGACATTGTTTATGATCCAACGGTATTTGTGCGAGGCTCAATTGATGCGGTGATCGCCACTTTACTCGAAGCAATCGTGCTGGTGGTGATTGTGGTTATTGTGTTTTTACAAACCTGGCGCGCATCTATTATTCCGTTAATTGCGGTGCCTATTTCACTCATTGGTACCTTTGCAGTAATGCAATGGCTTGGGGTTTCTATTAATACCTTATCGCTATTTGGTTTAGTACTGGCTATTGGTATCGTGGTTGATGACGCAATTGTGGTCGTAGAAAACGTTGAGCGAAACATAGAAGATGGCTTATCTCCGCTTGAAGCAACCCGCGTGGCAATGACGGAAGTAACCGGCCCTATTATTGCGATTGCATTAGTATTATGTGCGGTATTTATTCCGACGGCTTTTATTACGGGGCTTTCAGGGCAGTTTTATAAGCAATTTGCATTAACCATTACTATTTCAACAGTAATTTCTGCGTTTAACTCATTAACGCTGTCGCCAGCACTGGCTGCTTTATTGTTGAAATCACATGATGCCGAGCCTGATGCATTTACCCGCGTGCTTAATAAATTATTTGGCCGTTGGTTATTCCAACCTTTTAATCGCGTGTTTGACCGTGGTGCTAAAAGGTATGAAAAGCTGGTACAAAAGCTTATTCGTATGAGCGTTGTAGTTATGGTTGCGTATATTGCCTTAGTTGGCGGTACGATTAAATTGTTTGATGCGGTACCGGGTGGGTTTATTCCACAACAAGATAAGCAATACTTAGTCGCCATTGCGCAGTTACCTGACGCTGCAAGTTTAGACCGTACAGAAGCGGTGGTAAAACAAATGCAGCAAATTGCATTAGAGGTACCTGGGGTTGCGAACACGGTAGCGTTTCCTGGCCTTTCAGTGAATGGTTTTACTAATAGCCCAAATAGCGGCATCGTATTTACACCACTGGCGCCTTTTGCAGAGCGTACGGATCCGAGTATGTCGGCTTCGGCTATTGCAGCGCAATTAAACCAACGTTTTGCGGCCATTGATGAAGCCTTTGTCGCTGTGTTTCCGCCACCGCCAATTCAAGGTTTAGGCACCACAGGTGGCTTTAAATTGCAAATAGAAGATAGAGCTAACAAAGGCTTTGAAGCCTTATTTAACAGTTTGCAATCAGTGATTGCTGCGGCGCAAAAAGATCCGGCGTTAATGGGGCTGTATTCAAGCTTTAGAATTCAAGTGCCACAAATGGATATTGATATTGACCGTGAGCAAGCGCTTATTCAAGGTATTCCATTAGATGAAGTGTTTAACTCGTTACAAATTTATTTAGGCTCAGTGTATGTAAACGACTTTAATTTGTTTGGTCGTACTTACCAGGTTAATGCCCAAGCTGATGCTGATTTTAGGGTAGACCCAGAGCAAATACTAAACCTAAAAGTGCGTAATCGTGCCGGTAATATGGTGCCGTTAGGCTCAGTATTAACGGTAACGCCTACCATTGGCCCAGATCGTGTAATGCATTACAACGGCTACCCAAGTGCAGAGCTTAATGGCAGCCCAGCGCCCGGTTATAGTTCTGATCAAGCGCAATTGGCGATTGAAGCTGTACTAGCAAAAACATTGCCTACTGGCATTGAATATGAGTGGACTGAGGTAACGTACCAGCAAGTATTAGCAGGTAATACCATGGTGTATGTATTCCCTCTGGTTGTATTGCTGGTGTTTATGGTACTGGCCGCACAGTATGAAAGCTTACGTTTACCACTGGCCATTATTTTAATTGTACCTATGACTATTTTCTCAGCGTTATTAGGGGTGTGGTTTGTAGGTTCAGACAACAACATATTTACGCAAATAGCGTTGATTGTACTGGTCGCATTGGCTTCTAAAAATGCCATCCTTATGGTGGAATTTGCTAAAGATAAGCATGACACTGGGTTATCGCACCTTGAGGCGATGTTAGCGGCGTGTCGATTACGTTTACGCCCAATTTTAATGACATCAATTGCGTTTACCGCAGGTGTTATACCGCTTGTATTGGCAACCGGTGCCGGTGCAGAAATGCGTCATGCCATGGGTAATGCAGTGTTCTCGGGCATGATTGGAGTAACTGTGTTTGGACTATTATTTACACCGGTGTTTTATATGCTGGTGGTAAAAAAGCCGCGCGTTAAGGAGTCTTCACATGACTAAATTTAACTTAAGCGCCCTTAAATTATCGCCATGGTTGAGTTCTGCATTAGCGGTTGCTGCGTTATCAGGTTGCGCGAGTAAAATTGACACAGCTGCTCAGCAACAACGGGTTGATGAGTTTGTTGCCAAGGCAATATCTGCAGAGCAGTTTATGGGTGAAGATGAGCAAAACTGGTGGCATAAGCTGGGCTCAGCGCAGCTAAACCAACTGCTGAGCAACGCACTTGCTAATAATTACGACTTACAAACAAGTCAGCTGGTATTAAAAAGCGCTTTGGCGCGTATTGGCGAGCAACAAGCGCAATACTTACCGCAAGGAGGTATTGAGGTTGGTGCAAAGGGAAGCGGGCTAGGCAATACCAATAGCCGACAATCAAGTGCGAATGTAGCACTTGATTGGCAGCTCGACTTATTTGGTCGAATTACTGCGTTAGTCGATGCCGCGAATTCACAAGCAATGAGCCAAGCTGAGCAAGTTAGGTTATTGCAAATTGAAGTGGTGTCGGCTGTGGTTAAAGGCTTTGTGAGTTATCAAGGTAATCTGCAAAAGCAGCAAATTATTGAAATGCAAATAGAAGCGCTTGAACAAAGCATTCAAGTGCTGCAGGCCCAAGTTGATGAAGGTGTGGCCAATGAGCTCGACTTAAACCGCACTATGGCGCAACTTAGGCAGCAGCAAGCCTTGGTGCCGGCAATTAAATATGCGAAGTACCGTGACTTATCTACTTTGGCCGTATTAAGCGCGCAAACTACGCAATCACTGAGCATTAATGATGAACGTACTATATTAACTAAGGCATTTGCGGTGTCATTGGCAAAGCCTAATGATGCAATAGCACTAAGACCTGATATAAGTCGTGCTTTATTTGATTTTAGCCAGGCAAATAGCCTAAGTGTAGCAGCCAGTAAAGCTTTATTGCCGGATATTAGCTTAAGCGGCTTTGCAGGCGTGTTAAGTTTAGGGAGCAACGGTTTTAGTGATACCCAGCAGCAATGGCAAGTAGCGCCGCAATTGCAGTGGTCATTATTAAGTTACCCTGCGCTTTTAGCACAACGCGATGCGCAGCAGTTTTTAAGCCAAGCAGCGTATACTGACTACCAGCAAGTGGTATTAAAAGCGATTAACGAGAGTGAACTTTCTCTGCAATTATTGGTCAATCAAGCACAGCAATCGCGCTTTGCTGATGAGCGTTATCAATTTGCTAATAATGCATTTTTACAAGCACAAGCAATGTACGAAGAAGGGCAAATTCCTTACTTAGAGTTGTTAGATGCGCGTCAGGATGTTTTAATAGCGCAAGAAAATGCCGTTGATTCAACTATTTCATCGCTACTTGCCAAAGTAAATGCCTACCAGTCATTTAATGGGCGATGGAGTTACGCGTTAAGTAATACTAACAAGTAGAGTTTTTGATGCCTAATACTGCAGATACAAACCCAAATACTATTCCTACATTAATGCGCTCTATTGTGTTAAATGAGCCCAATGAGGATATTAACTTATCGGATACTCAGTTACCTGTGCCTCAGTGCACAGGGAATGAGTTATTAGTAAAAGTAGAGTACGTTGGTTTAAACCCGGTGGATGCACAATTTGCCAAGTCTGGCTTTTGTACGTGGCAATACCCGCATGTTTTAGGCTTGGATGCAGTGGGGACAGTGGTTAAAGCGGGCAAAGGTATTTTTCCGGGGGTAGGGGAGCGTGTTATGTGGCACGCCAGCGTAGGTGATCAAGGGGTACTGAGCGAATACGCAAAAGTGCCTAATTATGCGGTGTCTATCCTTCCTCAGCAATTAGCCAGTGACAAAGCTGCAACTTTACCCTGCGCCGGAATGGCGGCATTGATCAGCTTAGATAAACTATCAGTAACTGAGGGCGATACACTTTTTGTTGAAGGTGGTGCTGGCGCTGTAGGGCAATTTGCTATTCAGTTTGCCAAGCAGCGCGGTGCAGATGTATTTACCACCGCCTCTAAGCGCAATCATAAGTTAGTTAAGCAACTCGGCGCCGATGTGGTCTTTGATTACAACGATAAAGCCTTATGTGACAAAATTCGTCGAGAGTTAGGTCCACAAGGGTTTGACGCTGTTATTGATATTATGGGGGGGGAATCGACCATTCAAAATATCGAACTAATGCGTTTTTGTGGTCGTATTGCTTGTTTAAATCCACTTCCTAACTTTGAACAGCAGCTAATGTATCGGCGTGCGCCTAATATTAGTATTGTCTCCTTAGGAGGTGCGTGGCTAGCTAACAGCTTATGTGCGCAGCAGCGCATGAGTTTTATGGGCAATTTGTTGCTTGAAAAGGTAGCAAATGGCGAGATAATTCCTCCAGAAGTATTAGCTGTTGATTTTAACGCAAAGGCTGTTTCGGTTGCATTAAACAATCAGTTAGCAGGTGGTTTTACAGGTAAACAAGTGGTTAAAATAAGCTAATTTCACCCAAATTCTCATATTAAAAAACGCAGCCTAGTTTTAGGCTGCGTTTTTTTGTTTCTACTTTATTACCAAATCCGTATTTGCGGCGCCAACAACCAGAATTATTAAATTTTTAACAAAAAAATAACAATTCAGCGTACAGGTGCAAGCCTTTTTATTTCAACAGTTTACGTTCAGGTAAAGAAAATAAATTGCAAAAACTGTTAATTAATTGAATAGAGTAATTGATCTAAAGCGATTTTTATGACGTAATGTAGGTATTATTTATCTGGTCGGATGAGTTCGTTATGAGTTTACGTACAAAATTAAAAAAAGTACTACCAAGCATTTCAGTTACTGAGCAAGAAGCGTTAGACGCTGGTGATGTATGGCTAGAAGGGTCTATCTATCAAGGTAAACCAGATTTCAGCGCGCTACGCGACGTACCTGCGGCTAAATTAACCGCAGACGAGCAAGCGTTCCTAGATGGCCCAGTACAAGAATTACTTGGCATGATTGACGATTCAGTCATTCAAAATGGTATTCATTTACCAAACGACATTTTAGAGTTTTTGAAAAAAGAGCGTTTCTTCTCGCTGATCATCCCTAAATCGTTTGGCGGTTTAGAGTTCAGCCCATACGCTAACTCAACAATTGTAGGTACAATTGCTACTAAAAGCTCAGCGGTTGCGGTAACCGTAATGGTACCAAACTCGTTGGGCCCGGGTGAGTTACTTCTTCACTTTGGTACAGAGGAGCAACAAGCACACTATCTACCACGCCTTGCAAATGGTACAGACATTCCATGTTTTGCATTAACCAGCCCAGAAGCAGGCTCTGATGCAGGCGGTATTCCAGATGTAGGTACCGTAACTAAAGGTATGTACAAAGGCGAAGAAGTACTTGGCTTAGAAATCACGTGGGACAAACGCTATATTACACTCGCGCCAATTGCTACTGTACTTGGTTTAGCGTTTAAAGTAGTTGACCCAGATGGTCTACTAGGTGGCAAAGAAAACCTAGGTATTACTTGTGCACTTATTCCAAAAGAGCACCCTGGTGTAGAACTTGGTAACCGTCATGATCCTATGGGTATCCGTTTTTACAACGGTACTACACGTGGTAACAAAGTATTTGTACCAATGGACTTTATTATCGGTGGCCAGAAGAACATCGGTCGCGGTTGGCAAATGCTGGTTAGCTGTTTAGGCGCAGGGCGTGGTATTTCATTACCAGCATTGGGTGTAAGTACAGCACAAGTTGCATTTAAATCAGCTTCTGAGTACGCAGCCGTGCGTGAACAGTTTGGTTTATCAATTGGTCAATTCGAAGGTATTCAAGAAAAGCTAGCTGACATTGCAGGTAAAACATACCTACAAGAAGCAATGCGAGTACTGACAACTGAAGGTTTAGGCATGGGCTTAAAACCATCGGTAGTGACTGCAATCGCTAAATACCATATGACAGAGCTTGGTCGTGATGTACTTGATTCAGCAATGGATATTCAAGCAGGTAAAGCGATTCAAAACGGTCCACAAAATACATTAGCGAGTGGTTACGTGGCGCAGCCTATTGCCATTACGGTAGAGGGCGCGAACATTCTGACTCGTAACCTAATGATATTTGGCCAAGGTGTCATGCGTTGTCACCCATACTTACAATCTATGGTTGAGTCTATCCACAGCGATGACAAAAACGCAGATGCAGAATTTAATGGTATTTTACGTAAAACAATTGGCTACAGTACAGCAAATAGCTTACGTGCATTCCGTTTAGGTGTATTACCGTTTACTGCTGGTGCAAACTCGGCATTACCAGAAGTACGTGACTACGAAAAAGCAGTGCATAAACTATCAGCTAAATTAGCTGTGTATGCTGACTTCTCGTTACTAGTACTTGGCGGTAAACTAAAGCAAGCTGAGATGCTTTCAGCACGTTTAGGCGATGTAATGAGCTTCTTGTATGCAGCTATGGCATCTATTAAGTATTACGAGCAAAAAGTAGCAAGCACCGAGCGTGAGCAAGCGGCTCCTTACTTCCATTACGCAACACGTTTTGCATTACAAAGTGCTGAAGAGGCATTGCACAAGTTCTTAGATAACTTCCCTGCAAGTGGTACACGTAAGTTCATTCGTTTCATTACCATGAACTACTCAACTAAAATGCCAAAAATCAGCGATGATTTAATTCGTGAATTAGCGAAACAAGCTCAGCTTGATACAGCATTTAAAGCGCAAATTACCCATTTAGTTAAGCCAATTAAAGGTGATGGTCATCACATCAACGAGCAAGCTTACAAAGCTAAAATGGCATCACTTGAGTTATTAGCAAAAGTGAAAAAAGCGCTACGTGCTAAAACCTTTAAGCCGGGTACGCGCTTTTCAATCACGCTTGAAAATGCACTTGCTGCAAAAGTAATTAACGACGCTGAGTTTGTTCAGTTAAGTGATTACAACAAAAAACGTGAAAAAGCGATTCGTGTTGATGAGTTCGACTTCGATATGAACATTCTAGACGACAACGCACAGCCAGTTAATCCACTTAAAAGCGTGGTTAACCAATAAAATTCAATAATGCAAAGCGCCTGCAGTTTAGGCGCTTTTATTGATACAAAATTAGTGTGGAGCTCCGCTTGTGTAAAAACAAGCGGGGCTTTTTTATGGGTTTTCAAAGTAGAAATAGATAGCGGTATTGGTCTTAAAGCGAATATGTATGCGTAGAGAGTTAAAAAGAGATGCTTATAATCTTGAAAAAGGGCTAACAACCCCGTTGGCACCTTGTTGCAGTACATGGGTATATATTTGTGTGGTTTTAACATCAGAATGGCCAAGCTGAGCTTGAACAGTTCTTATATCGGCGCCATTTTGCAGTAGATGAGTAGCAAAAGAGTGTCTTAATGTATGAGGTGTTATTATTTTTGTTAATCCTGATTTTTGGACGGCTTTTTTAACCTCTTTTCTAATACAAGAGTGATGAAAATGATGTCGTCTTATTTCACCACGTTGAGGATCTGAACTTAATATATGAGAAGGAAATAAATACTGCCACGCAAGCGATTTTGCGGCACTTGGATATTTTTTTGTTAAAGCATATGGCATCCATACGCCAGAATATTCCGTATTATTTAAATCCAGTTTTAAATAGTCATCAACGTTCAAAATTTGATTTCTTAGCATAGGTATTAGCTCTGTGGCCAGCGTAACAATGCGGTGTTTATTACCTTTTCCATTCCATACTTGAATGCATTTATAATCAAAATCAATATCTTTCACTCTTAATTGCACCGCTTCCATTACTCTTAAGCCACTTCCATACATGAGGGCTGCAATTAAATAATAGCGCTTATTTAAATGAGCCATAAGCAGCTTAACTTCTTCTGGCGTCATTACGACAGGCAGTTTTGCTTGTTTTTTACTGCGGGCAAAATTTAAGTTTAACGATAGTTCACTTTTTATTATGTGCTTGTATAAAAATGACAATGAATTAAGTGCTGTGGCTTGCGTTCGTGGTGCAACATTTTGCTTTAAAACTAAGTGTTCTAGATAGCGTTCGACTTCATTGTCTCCCATTGAGGCGGGGTGGCGCTTATTATGAAAATGAATATAAGATGCAATCCACCTCAGGTAGGTATCTACGGTACGTAATGAATACTGACGAACTAGCATATATTCAGCTATGTAATTTAAAAATGGGGAACGTGTTTTCATACTATTACCAATAATAGTGCTGTTTTTATATACAGTATAGTTGTGATGCTCACATATTCAAGAAAATGAGCTGCGAGCGCATTTTCTCTTTTATTGAGAGTTTGAGTGCTAATAAAAAATTATATATAGCAATGTGTTAAGTTATTTGGTAAAAATGATTTATAAAATACATGAGCGTATCGTTGGCAGAAATATGCGCGATGAGCGCACTATAAAATTGTTAGTTGCCTTATCAATATCACATGTTCAATTTACTGTACAACTGGAGTGGTGAAGACTATACTTGTTCCATTAAACATACATGTGGAGGTTCTTATGAGAATCGTATCTTTTACTGAAGCTAGAAATGGTCTCAAAGCTGTTCTGGACGGTGTAGTTAATGACGCTGATACAACAGTTATTACACGCCGCGATTCTGAAGATGCTGTGGTTATGTCTTTAGACTACTACAATAGCCTTATGGAGACAGTTCACTTACTACGCTCTCCTCAAAACGTTGAACACCTAAACCGTTCAATAGCACAGTACCGTGCTGGTAAAACAACAGCACGAGAATTAATTGATGAGTAGTAGTCAACGTTTACTGTCGTGGACTGATGACGCTTGGGATGACTACCTGTATTGGCAAACTCAAGACAAGAAAACACTCAAGCGCATCAACAAACTCATCAATGATGTTAAGCGTTCTCCATTTGAGGGCATAGGTAAACCAGAGCCGTTAAAAGAGAACTTATCTGGTTTTTGGTCTCGTCGTATTGATGACACTAATAGGCTTGTTTACGCAGTCGATGATCAAGCGATAACGATAATTTCGTGTCGTTACCACTACTAAATCAGGTTCAGCGATCTGGCATCTAACAAACAATTTAAGAGTGATTCCCAACGCTTGGCATTTTTCATTCCATCGTTGGGTTTTGTGTTTAAGGTATAATGGTTTCGTTTCGTGGTAGCGTTGCTCACACCTTAATTGGGCGTTAGGCATCTATGTTCAGTGCAATGAATCAACATAAGTATCTCGATATGATTGAGATACAAGAAACCTATAAAGATAGTCTCAGAATAGTAATCGCTGAGGCTGGTGTATCTGATGTTGCCCCGAAAATATCATCAGAAGAAGAGCCAAATGAGGAATTACGAAAGATATTGAACGAGAGTAAGCCCATAGAGGTAACCGACAGCAGTGCCCACTATGAAATTATCTTCGATGACTACATAGCATATGCAGTAACGAACGAAAGTTATGCTGGTGGCATCGAAGAAAAATTCGAGGGCAGGCTAGCACGGGTTTATACGAAGTCAGCATTTCTCAATTATATTGAACAAGGTACATTCGCCACAGAAGATTATCCTGGCCCATTTGTTCACTATGGTTTTTGCTGCCTAAACCAAATCATAGATGTTGTTTCTGAAAGGCCGCCAACGGTGAATTTAATCAATGCCTAACAAATTTATTAACCATCGCCACTGCGTGGCTGGACCGCTAAAAGCGCTGCTTCGCAGCAATAGCGGCCGGTTATAAAGGCGTTAGGAGATTCAATGGTTTCGTATCAACAAACAGAAGATTTATCAGCTTCGGCTAAGATTACTTACGTAAATATGCGCTCATACTACGAGCATTATTCTGTTGATTGGGATTGCTCCAAAATTGAAGAACAAATCCATGATTTAACCAATTTCGATATCCTGTTCAATGGTGAGGTTGTTGGAGCAATTCGTTTGGCATTTGATAGCTACGGTTGTTATATCCGTGACTTGCAAGTCAGCGAGAAACACCAAAATAAAGGTGTTGGTGCGTTAGCACTTTCTGAATGTGAAAGGCTAGCAATTGAATCAGGCGCTAATCGACTTAGGTTACGTGTATTTAAAATTAGCCCAGCTTTCCATCTCTATGAAAGACTTGGGTTTGTGGTTGATAACGCTGATGATCGATTTTACAGTATGTCGAGAACAATCTCCTAACAAACAGTTCAAGAGGGATTCAGCACGCGTGGCATTTTTGCTATGCGTTAGGTTTAGTGATTAAGGCGTGATGCGGTAACTTCAGTGTTGCGTGCTTCACCCCTTAACTGGGCGTTAAATTGCTCTGAGGATTCAAATTGCACTGGTTAGCAACTCTAAATGGAAATAGCATTATTCTGGATAATTTAGACAGAATGAACTCACCACACTTCAGCATTTTTCAGGACTCTGATGATCACCAAGCTGAACAATTTTATCTAAGCTCCAATCATTTTAAAGGAGTTGAAATAAAACAGACACCCATCTTTAATTTTGTACTTTCAATGGTTTCAAACTATGCTTTAGGCAGTATGAATAAATA